>DASTPE010000133.1:0-7432 GCA_035762345.1 Burkholderiales bacterium | reverse complement strand
TTACCTATTCGAAAGCGCGGCATACGATGGCTTTTCACGAGAGGAGGATCCCTATGTTGACCCCCGAGGAACTGGAGCAGCTTTCCGGCGGCGAGACGCTGTTCCGCGCGCCGATTCCGGTGCAGTTTGTGTCGAGCGACGAATACATGCCGAGCCCGCAAAGCGCGCAGCAGAAGGAGTTCGAGGCCCGGATCAAAGAGATGGGCTCGCAGCTCGCCAGGAAGTACCGCATGACGCGGCGGAAGTTCTTCAAGACCGCAGGCGGCATGGCCGCTGCATTCGCGGCGATGAACCAGGTGCACGCCAAGAATTCTCAACCCCTGTATGAAGTTCTTCCAAAGGAAGCAACCGATCTCGAGGTCGCGCAGGCGCGTGCCGATTCGCTCAAGAGCCAGTTCGTGATGGACATGCACACACACTTCCTGCGCGAGGGCACGCCGATCAAGACTTTCATCGCGCAGCGCGAGCCCGTGGGCAAGTCGGGATGGAACCCGGCGCTCAAGGACAAGCCGCAGACTATCGAAGACCTGATGTTCCCGAACTACTTCAAGGAGGTTTATCTCGACAGCGACACCAAGGTCGCTTGCATCAGCGGCTCCTACTCAGTCGACCCGGCGTACTCGTTCCTGACGAACGATATGAAGTACCAGGCGCGCGAGAAGGTAAACAAGGAAGCCGGCACGCGGCGCATGTATTCCCACGCCATTTTCACGCCCGGCCACGACGGCTGGCTGGACAAGGTCGAGGAGGAGATGGGGCGGCTGCGGCCAGACTCCTGGAAGGGCTACACCATCGGCGACAACACCAACAAACATCTCTCCAAGTGGCCGTTCCGCCTCGACGATCAGAAGGTGATGTATCCGTTCTACGAAAAGGTCGTCAAGTGGACGGCGAAGTATCCCGACCGGCCGGGCCTCAAGAACATCTGCATCCACAAGGGCCTCTTCCCGCCCTCGGTCGAGCGCCAGTTCCCGCACCTCCTCGGCTATTGCAATGTGAACGACGTCGGCCAGGCGGCGAAAGACTGGCCGCAACTCAACTTCGTCATCTACCACTCCGCCTACCGTTGGGTCGCGGGCCCCGGCGGTACCGCCGCCGCGGCATGGGACCAGCTCCAGCGCGAGGGTCGCATCGACTGGGTTACCGATCTCGCCAACATCCCCGCGCAATACGGCGTGTCGAACGTGTACGCCGACCTCGGCCAAATCTTCGCCCATAGCAACATGGCCGAGCCGCGCGCCGCCGCCTACATGCTGGGCGCCATGGTCAAGGGCATGGGCGCCGATCATGTGTGCTGGGGCACCGACGCCGTGTGGACCGGCTCGCCGCAGTGGCAAATTGAAGCGTTGCGCCGCCTGGAGATTCCGGAGGAGCTGCAGAAGAAGTACGGCCTCGCCCCAATGGGCCCGGCCGACGGTCCAGTCAAGACCGCAATCCTAGGGGGCAACAACGCCCGCCTTTACGGCTACACGCCGAAGATGATGAGCGAGGTCGAGGGCGACAAGGTCGCGTACTGCAAGTCGCTCTATGAGAAACACGGCGGCGACCGCAGCAACCTGGTCTACGGATACGTGAACAAGGGCTGATCTCTGATCTTCGACAAGCCCGCGGCGGTCCCGCGGGCTTTTTTTGGTCTCTCGAAGGCCTTATGTTGTATACATCACTATATTGTGGTATATATCACTCACATGAACGCCTATCAAGCGCTCGTCCTTAGTCTTCCGGCCCGTAATTCGACGGTCCGGATGCGCGTCTGGCGGGCGCTAAAAGAGACGGGCTGCGGCGTGCTGCGAGACGGCGTGTACCTGCTTCCGGCGGGCTCAACGCGAGCCGCAGCCCTGGCGGAAGTAGAGAGTGACATACGCGCAGAAGGCGGCTTCGCCATGGCGGTCGAGATGAACTTCAAAGCCGAGGCCCACGCTGAGCATGTGCGGAAGCTCTTCGACCGCAGCGCCGAATACGGCGAGCTCGTGGAGAGAATCAGCGCCGCCGACGCTGCCCTCCCCCGGCTGGGAGCACGGCGCGCGCAAACCCAGATGCAGCGCCTGCGGCGCTCGTTCGACAGGCTCGCGGAAAGCGACTTCTACCCCGGCCCGGCTAAGGCGCAAGCCGAAGCGGCCCTGTCAGCCCTTTCGGCAAGGATGGAAGAGCTGTATTCCGGCGGCGAGCCCCGCGCGTCGAAGAAGCGGGTGCGGCGCGTCGATCCCGCGAAGTACCGGAGGCGGCTGTGGGCTACGCGCAGCGATCCATGGGTCGACCGCCTCGCGAGCGCCTGGCTGATCAAGCGCTTCATCGACAACGACGCGAAATTCGCCTGGATCGAACGCCCGCGCGATTGCCCCCGCAAGGCGATCGGCTTCGACTTCGACGGCGCCGAATTCACGCATTCGGGCGGCCTGGTGACTTTCGAGGTGCTTGCGGCGAGCTTCAGCCTCGAGCGCGACCGCGCGCTTGCCGCGATCGGTGCAGCAGTCCATTTCCTCGACGTCGGCGGCATTCCGGTCGCCGACGCCAAAGGGCTCGAGACCGTCCTGCGCGGGGCGCGGGAAAACGCGCGCACCGATGACGAGCTGCTCGCGCAGGCGATGAAGGTCTTCGATTTGTTCTACTCGGCCTACGGAAAGGAGCCGCAACGCACCTGACCTGAGCCGAGCGCGTCACAAGTCGGGCCAGCGCAGTCGCCCGGCTACCCAAGGCATGTCGCCCAAGTACTGCACGGTCCCCGCTTACCGGGGAGAAAGGTGGCGATATGTCTCTCCAACTGAAACTCTGCATTTCCGCAATGGCCGCGGCGACACTGCTCGCCGCATGCGACGGCAGCGTGCGGCGCGACGGCGTCTCACAGGGAAAGCTCGAGATCGTGCGTGCCGACGCTCAGCGCAACCGTCTCTGGGTTCTTGATCCAGAGGCGCTCACGCTTTACGACAATCTCAACGGCCGCCGCCTGCGTCGCCTCGCGCTACCCGAGCTGTTCCTAGTCGGCGATGAACACGCCTGCCCACCGGACATGGCGTTGGACGGTGCGGGCATCGTTTTCGTCTCGAGCAACGTGCAGCCAGTGCTCTGGCGCATCGATCCCCAGAAGTTTGAGATCACCCGAATCGAACTGGCGCTGAACACCGACACGGACAAGGACCTGGGATTCACCGGGCTGTCCTTTGCCGGGGATGACATCTTGATCGCTGCCGCGTCGACGTTCGCGTCCCTGTGGCGTATCGACATCCGCACGGCAAGCGCTACCAAGATCGCTTCGTACCCCGCCGCGACGCGCGCATGCGACCCGGCGGCGCTGCTGCAGGCCGGCAGGGAGCGTTCCAGGATCACGGTTGCCGTCCTGCCGGCCGCCGGGCGCTGGCATGTGATGTCCCCGCGGTACCCATGAACGCATGATCGGCCTGCTGCTTACCGCGCGCTCGCTGCGCGCCTTCGCGGACGGGTATGTCGCGGTGCTGCTGCCCGCCTACCTCCTCGCGCTCGGCTTCGGCACGATCGAGGTCGGCGTGCTCAGCACGGTGACGATGCTCGGGTCCGCGGCCGCGACGCTCGCGGTGGGCCGCTGGGGTCACCGCTTCGACTTGCGCCGCACGCTGATTGCGGCGGCCGCCCTTATGGCGCTGACCGGCGTCGGTTTCGCGGCATTCTCCAGCCTGTGGCCGCTGCTCATCATCGCGCTCGTCGGGACGATGAATCCTGGCGGCGGCGATGTCAGCGTCTTCTATCCGCTCGAGCACACCGCCCTCGCTGCGGCGGCGCCGGCCGAGTCGCGTACGAGCGCGTTCTCCCGCTACAGTTTCATCGGTTCGCTTTTCGGCGCAATCGGTGCACTCGCGGCGGGTGTGCCCGAATGGCTCGCGCAGCGTTACGACGTCGCGATGCTCGACGCGCTGAAGCTTCCGTTCGTTGCCTACGGCGTGATCGGCGTGGTCGTGGGATTTCTCTATGCACGCTTTCCGACGGCGCCGACCGAGATCGAGAAGCCCTCGGTACCGCTGGGGCCGTCGCGCGCGGTGGTGTGGAAGCTCGCCGGCCTGTTCAGCGTGGATTCGTTCGCCGGCGGATTCATCATCAACGCGCTGCTCGCCCTCTGGCTGTTCGAGCGTTTCGAGCTGACGCTGACCGCCGCGGGGACATTTTTCTTCTGGACGGGACTCCTCAGCGCGGTATCACAGCTCGCGGCAGCGCCGCTCGCGCGGCGCATTGGGCTCGTCAACACCATGGTCTTCACCCACCTGCCGGCGAACCTGTGCCTGATCGCGGCTGCATTCGCGCCGAGCTTGCCGGTCGCGCTCGGGCTGCTCCTCGTGCGCAGCCTCCTCTCGCAGATGGACGTGCCCGCACGCGGCGCCTACGTGATGTCGGTCGTGACGCCTGCCGAGCGACCGGCGGCGGCCAGCTTTACCGCGGTGCCTCGCAGCCTCGCTTCGGCCCTGAGCCCGTCGCTCACCGGCGCGCTGTTTGCCGCGGGCGCCATGGCGACGCCGCTCGTCCTCTGCGGCGTCCTCAAGTCGGTGTACGACGTGGCGCTGCTTGCCATGTTCCGCAAGGTGCGGCCGCGCGACTAGCCGATCTACTCCGGGATCGCGCCGAGGTTGTACGCCGCTTCTATGAGCGCCGAAGGCCGGCCGAAGGGCGCGAACCAGCGCCGGAAGATCTCGACAATCTCATCGCCGGCGTAAATCTGGGCGAGCCCGGTGTTGACCGCGAGGCGAAGCGCAGCGTCGCCCCGCGGCAGCACAATGCCGTAGGGCTCCATGGAAAGATGGTCGCCGAGCAAGGTCAGCGCGCGCGGGTCCTTGGACGTCGTCACCGCGCCGACGAGGAGCAGCCTGTCGCTCGCGAAGGCGTCGGCCTTGCCTTCCTCGAGCGCGGCGAGCGCCTCGTCGCGCGAACCGAACGGCAGCACAGTGGCGTTGAGCTGGCGCCGCTTGACCTGGACATTGACCGCGCGTTCGTTGGTCGTGCCGGCGACGACGGCGATGCTCTTCCCGGACAGGTCGGAGAGCGAGCGCAGGCCGGATACCGTCTTGACGAGGAGCCCGGTGGACTCGACGAAAATGATGCTCGAGAAGTCCACTTCCTTCATCCGCGTCAGCGTCATGGTGCTCGAACCGCATTCCATGTCCGCACGCCCCTTCGCCACCGCCTCGAACCGCGACTGAACTGTCACCGGCACCCAGTTGATCTTGAGCGGCTGGATTTTGAGCTGACGCTCAATTGAGCTGACGACGCGCTTGCACAGCTCGATCGAGAAGCCGTCGACCTCCTTGCGGTCGTTGACGTACGAAAACGGCACCGCGTCGGCTCGGTAGGCGATGGCGATCGATCTAATCTCCGCGATCTTCTTGAGGCGGCCCTCCAAAGCTTGCGCTTGAGCAGCCGCGGCGGCGAACCAGGAAACGGCGAAAAGCAGAACAGTGCGTAGCATCAGGTCTCCCTTGTGTTCAAAGCGATCTTTTTCTAGAGGCCGGCGCCCCAGCGGTATTGCCAAGCGACCCCTAAGGTCCTGAAGTCGTCGCCGGCCCGTGCCGAGACGCCGTCGCTCGCGTGCAGCTTGATGGAATGATTCCGGTCGAGCGGCAGGGCGAACGTTGCGCCGAGGCGGGAATTGCCCAGCTCGTTGTTCTGTTTCACGCCGTCTACGGTCGTTCGCCCGCCCGTGTAGTAGGTGCCGTTCAGAGCGAGCCAGCTTCCACCCGCGAACTCGAAAATCAGATGCAGTTGCGCCGAAACGATCGGGTCCTGCTCGCGGCGCCTACCGCCGAAAAAGTCGTCGTTGGTGGTATAGAAGCTCGCTCCCACTGCGGCTTCCGCCGTCAGTGAGCCGAACCTTTTCGAAGCCCCGATTTCCGGGTGGAAGGCCCAGCGGTTCGTGCCCAGGTTAACGACCTTGTCGGAGTCGTATTGCCCGAGCGGCACGCCGACCTGGAGGCTCACGCCCACGATCAGGTCCTGCCGATAGCTGCGGAACTCGGCAAGTCCCATCGCCGGTGCGCCGTAAAGGTTGACCGTTACGCGCAACGTCGGATCGAGCAAGCCGCAGATGTCGCGCGAAACCGGCTCGCCTTCGAACTGAGCGGAACCCGACAAGCAGGCGGTGGCGAGCACGGCGTCGAATTTCGCCGACTTGCCCCAGGCGTCGAACGCGCGCGCATACGCGATGAACGGCGCATGGATGTCCAGCTCGGCGTTGTCCAGCGGTAGCGCCGGATCGGTCGCGAGGCCGCCCGACGAATAGGTGTAGCCGGCGATGAAGAAATTCAGACCGACCGGGACGTTGGAATACGCGCGCGGCTCGAGCTGCTGCGCCTGGACGGGCCCTGCGGCAAGCGCGGCGAGCGCCGCGCTACTCAGGAATGGCGCCGAGCGCGTACGCCGCCTCCAGCAGGGTGGTTGGACGTCCGAACTGTCCGAACCAGCGGCGGTAAATCTCGACGATTTCGTCCCCTGCATAGATGCGCGCGAGGCCGGTGTTGACGGCATGCCTCATCCCGGTGTCGCCGCGCGGCACGACGATGCCGTACGGCTCCAGCGAGAGCTGGTCGGCGAGGAGCGTAAGCGTGTTCGGGTCTTTCGCTTTGGTCGCCGCGCCGACGAGGAGCAGCCGATCGCTCGCAAACGCGTCTGCCTTGCCCTCCTCCAGCGCGGCCATCGCTTCGTCGCGCGACTTGAAGGGTTGCACGGTGGCGTCGAGCTGGCGGCGCTTGAGCTGCGCGTTGATCGCGCGCTCGTTGGTGGTGCCGGCCACGACCGCGATCGTCTTTCCCGACATGTCGGAAAGCGAGCGCAGCCCCGAAGCCGTCTTGATGAGAAGGCCCGTGCTCTCGACGAAGATGGCGTTCGAGAAGTCGACGTCCTTCATGCGGGTCAGGGTCATGGTGCTCGAGCCGCACTCCATGTCGGCTTTGCCCTTGGCCACCGCCTCGAACCGCGTCTGCACGGTGACCGGCACCCATTCGATCTTGAGCGGCTGGACCTTGATCGCGCGCTCGATCGAGTTGACCACGCGCTTGCACAGGTCGATCGAGTAGCCGGCGGGCTGCCCGTCGCGCTCGAACGAGAACGGAATGGCGTCCGCTCGGTAGGCGATGGCGATGGTCTTCTTCTCGGCGATGCGCTTCAGGCGCCCTTCCGGCGCCTGGGCGTGCACCGCGCCGGACGCGAGCAGCAGCACGGCGAGCAGGAGTCGGGAAGAGGAATTTGCTTGTTTGAACATGGCGGCTCCCTCGAGTCGGCGTATCGGGGCGCCATGCTAGGGGTCGAAACGCTCGTCGAACATCGGACCTTGGTCTTATCGGGCGCGCTAGACTGCGCGCCATGCAAATCCTCGGCATCTGCGGCAGCCTGCGCAAGGCGTCGCTCAACATGGCGGCGCTGCGCGCCTGCCAGGATCTTCTGCCCCAAGGCATGACGCTACGCATCACCAGTATCGCCG
>DASTPE010000132.1:0-15953 GCA_035762345.1 Burkholderiales bacterium | reverse complement strand
GCCGTCGGGCTCGCTGCCGCGGCGCTCGCCGCGTTCCTCGGCACCCTTTTCGGGGCGCTCGCCGGCTACCGCGGCGGATGGGTCGATGACCTTTTCAATTGGCTCTACAGCGTCTTCACCTCGATCCCGTACCTGCTCCTCGTGCTCGCGATCGCTGCGGTGCTCAACCAGAAGGGCATCGTCACGGTGATCCTGATCCTGGGCCTTACGGGCTGGACCGGTATCTTCCGGCTGATCCGCGCCGAGTACCTCAAGCAAAAGGTGCGCGAGTACGTGCTGGCTGCCGACGCGATCGGCGCCTCCCACGCCCGCCGCATGTTCGCGCACATCCTGCCGAACGTCGGCCACGTGGTCCTGGTGCAGCTTTCGCTGCACGTGGTGCTCTTCATCAAGTCAGAGGTAATCCTGAGCTTTCTGGGTTTCGGCGTCGGCGTCGATACCGTGTCGTGGGGGAGCATGCTGGCCGAAGCACCGAGCGAGCTGATTCTCGGTATGTGGTGGCAGATCGCCGCCGCGACCGCCGCCATGGCGTTGGCGGTGACGGCGTTCAGCCTCTTTACCGACGCAGTGCGCGACGCGCTCGATCCGAGGCTGCAATGACGCTCATCGGAGTGCGCGATCTGCGCGTGGATTTCGGCACGACGCACGCGGTGCGCGGCGTCAGCTTCGACATCCCGGAAGAGGCCACCCTTGCGCTTGTCGGCGAGTCGGGCAGCGGCAAATCGGTGACCGCGCTGTCAATCCTCGGACTGCTTCCGCCAACCGCGAAGGTCGGCGGCGACATCATCTACGAGGGAAGAAATATTCTGAAAAGCTCCAAGGGTGAACTGCGTGCGATCCGTGGCGCCGGGATCTCGATGATCTTCCAGGAGCCGATGAGCTCGCTCAACCCGGTGTTCAGCGTCGGCTTCCAGATCGCCGAAGCTCTGCGCGAGCACAGAGACATGCCGCGCCCCGCCGCGCTTGCCGAAACAGTCCGTTTGCTGGACGAGGTCAAGCTTGCAGACGCGCGCGCGAGGCTCGGCGCGTACCCGTTCCAGCTCTCGGGAGGCGAGCAGCAGCGGGTCATGATCGCCATGGCGATCGCTTGCGAGCCCAAGCTCCTCATCGCTGACGAGCCTACGAGCGCGCTCGACGTGACGGTGCAGAAGCAGATCCTGGACCTGATCGCCGAGCTGCAGCGCCGGCGCAGGATGGCGATGCTCTTCATCACGCACGACCTCGGTCTGGTCGGGGAGATCGCGGGCCGGGTCCTGGTGATGCATCAAGGCGTGATCCGGGAAGAGGGGAGCGTGGCCGAGGTGTTCGGCGCACCGCGCGACGCTTATACCCGAACATTGCTCGCGGCTCGCCCGCGGCTCGACCAGCCGCGGCGGCCGAGCGCGCAGTGGGACGACACGGTCGTCCTTGAGGCGCGCGGTCTGGAAAAGCGTTTCGATACGGTGAGCGCGGTAAAGGGCGCAAGCTTCAAGCTTCGCAAGGGCCGGACCCTCGGGCTCGTGGGCGAATCCGGCTCCGGCAAGACGACGCTCGGCCTTCTCGTCGCCCGGCTTCACCAGGCTTCCGCGGGCTCGGCTCTCCTGCACGGCCGAGACACGCTTTCGGTTCCGCCCAGGGCCTTCAAGCGCAGCGTCCAGGTCGTATTCCAGAACCCCTACGCTTCGCTTAACCCGCGCTTCAGCATCGGCCAGACGCTCACCGAGCCGATGCGCATTCACGGCATCGGCGCCGACGAACGCGAGCGCCGGGCGCTGGCGGCGGGGGTCCTGGCGAAAGTGGGCCTGCCAGCCGACTCGCTCCTCAAGTACCCTCACCAGTTTTCCGGCGGCCAGCGGCAGCGCATTGCCATCGCCCGGGCACTCGTGCTGAGGCCGGAGCTCCTGGTGTGCGATGAGGCGGTATCGGCGCTCGATGTATCCATCCAGGCGCAGATCCTCAAGCTTCTGCAGGACTTGCAGGACGAGACCGCGATGAGCTATCTCTTCATCTCTCACGACCTCGCCGTAGTACGGTCCATGGCCGACGAGGTCATGGTGATGAAGGACGGCGAGATCGTCGAGTCGGCGCCGGCCGACGAGATCTACTCGCAGCCCAGGCATCCTTACACCCGCGCCCTGCTCGCTTCGGTTCCCGGCTACGGCAAATGAAAGTCCTCGCATTGCTGGCTGTTTTGGTCTCGCCAGGGTCGCTGTGGGCCGCGCACGCCTATTCGCAGTTCGGCGACATCAAGTACCTGCCGGGCTTCGCGCACTTCGAGTGGGTGAATCCGGACGCGCCGAAGGGCGGCGAGATCGAGCTGGTGCCGCCGCTGCGCATCACCAACTTCGACAAGTACAACCCCTATACGCTGAAAGGCACCGCGCCACCGGGCCTGGCGCTGCTCTTCGAGAGCCTGCTGACGGGCACGATGGATGAGCCGACCACCGCGTACGGGCTGCTTGCCGAGGATGTCGAAGTCGCGCCCGACGGTCTGTCGGCCACCTTCCGCATCAACCCGGCGGCGCGTTTTCATGACGGCACGCCGGTCCTGGCGGTCGATGCCAAGCACAGCTTCGACATGCTGATGAGCAAGCAGGCGGCGCCGCAGTACCGGGTCATCTACAACGACATCAAGCAGGCGATCGTGGTCGGCCCGCGTACGATTCGCTACGAGTTCAAGCGCCCGAACGCCGAGCTTCCCCTCATGGCGGGCGGCCTGCCGGTGTTCAGCCGCGGCTGGGGCGCGGGCAAGCCATTCGACCAGGTGGTCATGGATATCCCGATCGCGAGCGGCCCTTACAAGATCGGCCGGCTCAACTTCGGCCGAGACATCACCTACGATCGCGACCCGGACTATTGGGCGCGGGACCTGAACGTGCGCCGCGGTCGCTATAACTTCGACCGTGTCACCTACAAGATCTATAAAGACACGACCGCGCAGACCGAGGCATTCAAGGCGGGGGAGTTCGACTATCTGCGCACTTTCTCGGCCCGCGAATGGTCGCGCACCTATGTCGGCAAGAAGTTCGATTCCGGCGAGCTCGTCAAGGTCGAGCTGCCGACGAAGAATGCGGGCGACTTCCAGGGCTTCCTCATCAACACGCGGCGCGCCAAGTTCAAGGACCCGCGGGTGCGCCAGGCGCTCGGGCTCGCGTTCGACTTCGAATGGATGAACCGGCAGATGATGTACAACGCCTACACGCGCGTGCGCGGCTTCTTCAACGCAAGCGACTTCGAGGCCAAAGGAATGCCGGGGCCGGACGAGCTCAAGCTGCTCGAGCCTCTGAGGAAGAATCTTCCTGAAAAAGTCTTCACCGAAGAAGTGCCGATGCCGCCGACAACCCATCCGCCGGGCAGCCTGCGCGATAACTTGCGCAAGGCGCGCGACCTGCTCGCCGAAGCGGGCTGGACCTATCGCGACGGCGCGCTGCGCAATTCAAAGGGCGAACCCTTCACGCTCGAGTACCTGGACAGCGGCGGCGGGGAGCGGCTGGTGGCACCTTATTTCCAGGCGCTCGCCAAGCTCGGCATCATGGGCGAGTACCGCCGTGCGGATTTCGCTCTGATCCGCAAGCGGCTCGACGTTTTCGATTACGACCTCTTCACGGTGCGCATCCCGGGAAGCGAGTCGCCCGGGGCTGAGCTCCTCGACCGTTTCGGCTCACAGTCGGCCGACACCGAGGGCTCGAGCAACCTCATCGGAGTCCAGGACCCGGCGATCGACGCGCTCGTCAATCTCGCGGTTTCTTCGCGCTCGCGGCCGGAGCTCGTGGCGCGCCTGCGCGCGCTCGACCGAGTGCTGCGCCACCACTACTTCGTCATCCCGCAGTGGTATGCGAGCACGTTCCGCGTCGCATACCGAGCCGGGAAATTCGAGCAGCCGAAAGTGATGCCCCAGTACTATCAAGCCGAGGACTGGGTCATTTCGACTTGGTGGAAAAAACAATAGATGTGGTCCTACATCCTTAAGCGCCTGCTGCTCATGATCCCGACGCTGTTCGGGATCCTGCTCATTACGTTCATCGTGATTCAGTTCGTCCCCGGCGGGCCGGTTGAGCAGATGGTGGCTCAGTTCCAGGGCTTCGAGGCTGGCGGCGAAGGGCCGGCGGCGGCGGAGGGCGGCTACCGCGGGCGGCAGGGCGTCGACGCGGTGCGCGTTGAGGAGATCAAGAAGCTCTACGGCTTCGACAAGCCGGCGCCCGAGCGATTCGTGCAGATGATCGGCCAGTTTGCGCGCTTCGACCTGGGCAAGAGCTTCTTCCATAACAAGGCCGTCGGGCAGCTGATCCTCGAGAAGCTGCCCGTCTCGATCAGCCTCGGCTTGTGGACCTTCCTCCTGGTGTACCTGATCTCGGTGCCGCTCGGCATCGCCAAGGCGGTGCGCGCCGGCACGCCGTTCGACACGATTACGACAGTCGTCGTGCTGCTCGGCTACGCGATCCCGAGCTTCGTAATGGGCGTGGTGCTGCTCGTGTTCTTCGCTGGCGGCTCGTTCTTCCAGTGGTTCCCACTGAGGGGGATCACCTCCATCAACTGGTCCGATCTCAGCCTGTTCGGAAAGGTCGTTGACTACTTCTGGCATATCGCGCTGCCGGTCACCGCCATGGTGCTCGGCGGCTTCGCCGTGATCACAATCCTCACCAAGAACTCGGTGCTGGAGGAGATTCGCAAGCAGTACGTGCTGACCGCGCGCGCCAAGGGCGTGGACGAGCGCAAGGTGCTGTGGCGCCACGTGTTCCGCAACGCGCTGATCCCGATCATGACCGGTTTCCCGGCGGCGTTCGTCGGCGCCTTTTTCAGCGGCTCGCTGCTCATCGAAACGCTGTTCTCGCTCGACGGGCTGGGGCTGCTCTCCTACGAATCGGTGATCCGGCGCGACTATCCGGTGGTGTTCGGGAGCCTGTTTCTCTTCACTATCATCGGGCTGCTCACCACGCTGCTCAGGGACCTGTGCTACCTCTGGGTCGATCCGCGCGTGAAGTTCTTCGATTGAGCATGTCTGCCACCGCGATCTCTGTCGATGTCGTCGTTTCGGTGCAAGAGCACGAAAGCCCAGGCCGCCGCGCGTGGCGTCGCTTCCGGGCGAACCGCCTGGGCCATGTCAGCCTCGTGATCTTCGCGGTGCTCTTCGGTATCAGCCTGCTCGCGGAGGTGCTGTCGAACGACAAACCGCTCGTCGTGCGCTACGAGGGAAAGTGGTACTTCCCCGTGGTGCAGACGCTGGCGGAAACCATTTTCGGCGGCGATTTTGCCACCCCGACCGACTACCTCGACCCGCAGATCCAGCAAAACATGTCCCGGGGCGAGAATTTCGCGCTGTTCCCGCTTAACCGCTACCACCACAGCACGATCAACTACTTCGCCAGCGAGCCGAGCCCCTCGCGGCCGGGGGCGGAGAACCTGCTGGGCACCGACGACCGCGGGCGCGACCTGCTCGCGCGGCTGCTGTACGGATTCCGGCTGTCCGTGGTGTTCGCGCTCATCGTCACGGGGCTCGTCTCCCGGATCGGAATCCTGTACGGCGCGATCCAGGGCTATTTCGCCGGCTGGACCGACATCGCCATGGAGCGCATCGGCGAGATCTGGGGCGCGATGCCCGTGCTTTACATGCTGATCATCTTCTCGTCGCTGTTCTCGGCGAGCTTCGGCCTGCTGGTGGTGCTGCTCTCGATGTTCGGCTGGCTCGGCATCGCCGCCTACGTGCGCGCCGAGTTCCTACGCAACCGCACGCTCGACTACGTGCGCGCGGCGCGCGCGCTCGGGCAGAGCAACTGGAAGATCATCCGCCGGCACATTCTGCCGAACAGCCTGACGCCCGTGGTAACGCTCGTCCCCTTCGAGATGGCGGCCGCGATCGGCGCGCTCACCAGCCTGGATTTCCTCGGGCTGGGCGTGCCGCCGGGCACGCCCAGCCTCGGCGAACTGCTCAACCAGGGCAAGAACAACCTCGACGCGTGGTGGATCTCGCTCACCACGTTCGGCGTGCTGATGGTCACGCTGCTTCTCCTCATCATGGTGGGCGACGCCCTCAGGGATGCTCTCGATCCGCGCAAGTCCCTCGATGAGCCTGCTTGAGGTCAGGAGTCTCGACGTCCACTTCGGCCGGCGCCGGGTGGTGCACGGCGCTTCCTTCACGCTCGACGCCGGCGAGAAGCTCGCCCTGGTGGGCGAGTCGGCCTCCGGCAAGACGGTGACCGCGCTGTCCACGCTGCGGCTGATCGAGAACGCGCGGCTGAGCGGCGAGATCCTGTTCAACGGCAAGTCGGTGCTGGCCATGCCGCCCGACGAGCTGCACCAGCTGCGCGGGCGCGATATCGCGGTGATCTTCCAGGAGCCGATGACCGCGTTGAACCCGATCTACACCGTCGGCGACCAGATCGTCGAGTCGCTCGAGCTGCACACCGAGCTGCGCGGAGCCGCCGCCTGGGCGGGGGCGGTGGCGGCGATGCGCCGCGTGGGTATCGACGAGCCCGAGCGCCGCGCGCACAGCTATCCGCACCAGCTTTCCGGCGGCCAGCGCCAGCGCGCGATGATCGCCATGGCACTCGCCTGCAGCCCGAAGCTGCTGATCGCCGACGAGCCGACCACGGCGCTCGACGTGACCATCCGCCTGCAGATTCTCGAGTTGCTCGAGCGCCTGCGCGCGGAAGCGGGAATGGCGCTGCTCTTGATCACCCATGATCTGAATCTGGTCAGGCGCTTTGCCGATCGCGTCGCCGTGATGGAGAAGGGCGTGCTGGTGGAGCAGGGGCCGACTGCGCAGGTGATCGGCCGTCCGCAGCACCCCTACACGCAGAAGCTCGTCAATAGCCGCCCTTCACGCGATGTCGGCGAGCCCGGAACGGGAACGGTGGTGCAGGCGAAGCGGGTCCAGGTGCATTACGAGACGCGCCTTCCCGGCCTCCGGGGCTGGTTCAAGGTCGGCCAATTCATCGCGGTGAAGGCGGTGGACTTCGATCTCGCGCACGGCGAGACGCTCGGCATCATCGGCGAGTCGGGCTCGGGCAAGACCACGCTGGCGCTGGCGGTGCTCGGCCTCATGGCTGCGCAGGGGGACATTGCCATCGGCGGGAGACGCTGGTCCGAGCGCGCGCAGCGCCGCAGCATGCGCAAGGACATTCAAGTCGTGTTCCAGGATCCGCTGTCGTCGCTCTCGCCGCGCCGCACGGTCGAGCAGATCATCGCTGAAGGCCTGGAGATCCACGAACCTGAACTGAATGCCGGTCAGCGGCGCGAGCGCGTCGTGCAGGCGCTGTACGAGGTCGGGCTGATGGAAGGCGGACGCGCCGAGCCGCTGCTTCCCCGCTATCCGCACGAGTTCTCCGGTGGGCAACGCCAGCGCATCGCGATCGCGCGCGCGCTGATCGTCCGGCCCAAAGTGGTGGTGCTCGACGAGCCGACCAGCGCGCTCGACGTCACGATCCAGAAGCAGGTGCTCGAGCTCTTGTCCTCGCTGCAGAAGAAGTACGGACTGAGCTACATCCTGGTCACGCACGACATCGACGTGGTGCGCGCCATGGCACACCGCGTGATGGTGATGAAGGATAGCCGCATCGTGGAGAGCGGGTTGCTCGAGCAGGTGCTCGCGCGCTCGAGCTCCGATTACACCAGGCGGTTGGTCGAGGCGGGTCACGCCTGACGAATTCGGGGTCAGGGTCGAAATTCGGTTTTCACGTACGCAAAAACGAATTTCGACCCTGACCCCGAATTCCTATCTGATATAGATCTTCTGGCCGACCTGCAGGTAGCGGCCGATCTGGTTCCAGCTCTTGAGGTTGGCGACGCTCACGCGATAACGCTTCGCGATCGAGCCTAGCGTGTCGCCGTGCTTCACGACGTGCACCGTGCGTGCCGGGCCATGTTGCGGGATCGGCGGCGCGTACATGAGAGGCAGCTCCGCGAGGGTCTCTCTCGCTTCGGGGTTTTTCGGCACGACGAGTTCCTTGGGCATGCGCGTCGAGCGCGCCTGGATGCCGTTTACGCGCTTGAGCTCGTTGACGCTGATGTCGAAGCGTTTCGCGATCGCCTCCAGTTTCTCGCCCTGCTTCGGGTGGTAGACCTGCCATGACACGAGCGAGCTTTCGTCCAGCGCGTCAAGGTTGTCGTAGAACGCGACGACCTTGTCGTTGGGCAGGATGATGCGACCCGCCGTCGATGCGCGGATCAGCGGCCGGCTGAAGCCCGGGTTGAGCGCGATGAAGTCCTCGGTCGGCATCTCGGCGAGCCGGGCGGCGAGGTGGACGTCGATGTCCGGCGCTTCGGTGATGACGGTGAAGTACGGCTGGTTCGGGATCGCGTCCAGGTCGACGCCGTACGCCGCGGGGTTGGCGATGATGTTCTTCAGCGCCTGGAACTTCGGAATATAGTGCCGCGTCTCCTTCGGCATGCGCAGGCTCGCGTAGTCGGTCTTCTTGCCCTGCGCCTTGTTGCGGGCGACGGCCTTTTTCACCGCGTTCTCGCCCCAGTTGTAGGAGGCGAGCGCGAGGTGCCAGTCGCCGTGCATCTCGTAGAGCTTGGTCAGGTAGTCGAGCGCGGCGCTGGTGGAATCGACGATGTCGCGCCGGCCGTCGTACCAGGAGTTTTGCTCGAGCTCGAAGCGCTTGCCCGTGCCCGGGATGAACTGCCACAGGCCCGAGGCATGCGCGCGCGAGTACGCCATCGGATTGAAGGCGCTCTCCACCATCGGAAGCAGCGCGAGCTCGGTCGGCAGGCCGCGTTTCTCGATCTCCTCGACGATGTGGTACAGGTAGAGCTTGCTGCGCGTCAGGATGCGCTGCAGATACTCTGGTCGCGCCACGTACTGCGTAGTCTTCTGCTTCACCAGCGGCCCGGTGAGGTCTGGGATCGCGAAGCCGCTGCGGATGCGCGACCAAAGATCGCTTGGCTCGCGCGCGAGGTCGATGCCGACGATGGCAGGCGGATCGACCACTACCGGCCGCGCGTCGAAAGGCTTCGGCATCGCTATCACCGGTTTGGGAGCGGGCTTCGTCGCGGCAGCCGAGGGCGGAGACGGGGGCACCGACTGGAGGGAAGGGTCGGGCAGCGCGGCCGGTTCGGAGGCGGGCTCCGGGACAGGCTGCGTCGCGCAGGCCTGGAGCACCAGGACCCCCAGGAGCAGGAATTTTTTCACGAGCGGTTCTTCCACTCGCGTATCGCCGCGAATACGCGCACAGGATCGGAAACGCGCATGCCCAGGTATTTGTTGACCGATTCGACCACGGCGGGCTCAGTGCAGCGCAAGAACGGGTTGGTGGCTTTCTCCTCGCGCAGCGTGCTCGGCACGGTCGGCTTGCCGGCGGCTCGCAAGGCGCGGTCCCGCATTTCGCGCGCGACGAGCTCGGCGTTGCGCGGCTCGACGCTCTTGGCGAATCCGATGTTCGCGAGCGTGTATTCGTGCCCGCAGTAGACCCTGGTGTCGTCGGGCAGCGCGCGCAGCTTGCCGAGCGAGGCGTACATCTGCTCCGCCGTTCCCTCGAACAGGCGCCCGCAACCGCATGCGAAGAGCGTGTCGCCGCAGAACAGCGCGCCTGCCCCATAATAGGCGATATGCGCGCGCGTATGGCCGGGAATGTCGAGCACCGAGAGCGTCACGCCGAGCTGCGGGATGCTCACCGTGTCGCCCTCGGAAACGGGCCGGGTAAGCGTCGCGATCGGCTCGTTTCTGGGCCCATAGACCGGGACCTGGAATCGTTCCAGGATCTGCGCAATGCCGCCGACATGGTCGGGATGATGATGGGTCGCAAGGATTGCGGCGAGGTCAAGGTTCTCGCGCGCGAGATAGTCGAGCACCGGGCGCGCCTCCCCGGGGTCGACCACTGCGGCGTGCGTCGCATTGCGCAGCGTCCAGACGTAGTTGTCCTTGAAAGCGCTGATTGGAACAACGTCCAGCGGAACCACTTCACGCATGCATCGACCCTTCGTCCAGAACGGGGCGCTGAAGTATAACGGCGGTCGCTCATCGCTTTCCGGGTGGCTCTCAACCCCCCAGGGAGCGTACGTGCTCGATTGGGAGCTCGCTCAGTTTGACAGCGCTATTGATGACGTGTTCGGTTTCCGGGCGGTACAGGTCGGACTACCCGAGGTCGATTTCCTGCGACAGAACCGCATTCCCTATCGCTTCACGCTCGCGCTGGAGCAGGGCGCGGCGCTCGCCGCGGATCCTCTGCAGCTTCCGCTCGCGTCGCAGAGCGTCGATCTTGTGGCGCTGCCACATGTGCTCGAAGGGCACCATAACCCTCACGATGTTTTGCGCGAGGTCGAGCGTGTGCTGATGCCGGAAGGGCAGATAGTGATCTCCGGCTTCAACACCGTGTCGCTGTGGCGTCTGCGGCAGGCGTTTATCCGGCACCGCAACGGCGCACCCTGGGATGCGAAGTTCATCGGCCTGCTGCGGCTGCGCGAATGGCTCAGGGTGCTCGGGTTCGAGCTGAACGGCGGCAAGTTCGGCTGCTATGCGCCGCCGTTCCGCGACTCGCGCTGGCTCGAACGATTTTCCTTCATGGACAAGGCCGGCGCGCGATGGTGGCCGGTCACCGGCGGCGTCTATGTCGTGCGAGCCGTAAAGCGGGTGCACGGCATGCGCATCGTTACGCCCGCGTGGCGGCAGGAACGGGCGCGGCGCCGAGCGCTTGCGCCGGTATCGCAACGCACGCACAAGAACCGCCATGAGTGAGGGCTTCGTCGAGATCTACAGCGACGGGGCTTGCCGGGGGAACCCCGGCCCCGGCGGCTGGGGCGTGCTGCTGCGTTACGACGGCCGAGAGAAAGAGCTTTGGGGCGGCGAGGCGGCGACCACCAACAATCGCATGGAGCTCATGGCGGCGATCCGCGCGCTGGAGGCGCTGAAGCGCCCGAGCCGCGTCAAGCTCTACACCGATTCGCTCTACGTCATGAAGGGCATCTCCGCCTGGATCGGGGACTGGAAGCGCCGCGGCTGGCGCACGGCCGACAAGAAGGCGGTGAAAAACGAGGACCTGTGGCGGCGCCTCGACGAGGCTGCGGCGAAGCACGACATAGAATGGCACTGGGTGCGCGGCCACGCCGGGCATCCCGAGAACGAGCGGGCGGACGAGCTCGCCAACCGGGGAATACCCGCTGAAACAAGTAGTCCTTGATACCGAAACCACGGGGTTGAACCCCAAGCTGGGCGATCGCATCATCGAGATCGGCTGCGTCGAGCTTCTCAGCCGGCGCCTGAGCGAGCGCGTGTTCCACGCGTACATCAACCCGGAACGCGAGGTGGAGCTCGGCGCGACGCGCGTGCATGGACTCACGCGCGAAGACCTCGCCGCCAAGCCGAGGTTCGCCCAGATCGCTCTCCCGTTCCTCGACTACATCCGCGGCGCCGAGCTCATCATCCACAACGCCGATTTCGACGTCGAATTCCTCAACATGGAGCTCGAGCTGGCGGGGCTCGGACGGCTGCAGGACCACGTGGCGACGATTACCGACACGCTCCTGTTCGCCAAGGAGCTGCATCCGGGAAAAAAGAACTCGCTCGACGCGCTCTGCGAGCGCTACTTCGTCGACAACTCACGGCGCACGCTGCACGGCGCGCTCGCCGACGCATACCTGCTTGCCGAGTGCTACCTCGCGATGACGCGCGGCCAGGAGAGCTTGATGATGGAGCTCGAGGCACCGGCGGCCGCGGCTGCCGCCGCTGCGGGGATCATCCTGGATGTCTCGAAGCTCATCGTGCAGCGCGCTTCGCCCGAGGAGCTCGCCGCGCACGAGCAGTACCTGGACGCCATGGAGAAGGACGCCAATGGCCCGAGCCTCTGGCGGCGGCTGGCCGTCTAGCTACCGGGCTTGCACCTGCGGCGGAGGGCTATACTTGGCCATGCCCGCAACGATCTACGACCGCGAGCTCGACAAGAACCCTGCAAACTACGCGCCGCTTACCCCGCTGACGTTCATCGAGCGCGCCGCGTACGTCTATCCCGGCCGGACTTCCGTCGTGCACGGTACGCAGCGCTACACGTGGAAGGACACCTATGCGCGTTGCCGGCGGCTCGCCTCGGCGCTCGCGAAGCGCGGCATCGGGATCGGCGACACCGTGGCGGTGATGCTGCCGAACACTCCCGCGATGTACGAGGCGCATTTCGGCGTGCCGATGTGCGGCGCTGTTCTCAACACGCTCAACACGCGTCTCGACGCCGAGGCGATCGCCTTCATGCTGGAGCACGGCGAAGCGAAGCTCTTGCTGGTGGATGCGGAATTCGCCGGGGTGATCGAAAAGGCGATCAAGGGAAAGAGGATCGAAGTCATCGATGTCGAAGACGTCGAGTTGAGCGGCGGCAAGCGGCTCGGCAAGAAGACATACGAAGAATTGCTCGAGGAAGGTGATCCCGAGTTCGCCTGGCGCTGGCCGCGGGACGAGTGGGAGGCGATCTCGCTCAACTACACCTCCGGCACGACAGGCAACCCGAAAGGCGTCGTCTATCACCATCGCGGCGCCTACCTGAACGCGGTGGGCAACATCCTGGTCTGGGGCATGCCGCACCACTCGGTCTACCTGTGGACGCTGCCGATGTTCCACTGCAACGGCTGGTGCTTTCCTTGGACCATGGCGGCTAACGCGGGCACCAGCGTGTGCTTGCGGAAGATTGAAGTTGAACCCATCTTTCGCTTGATCAAGCAGCATAGGGTCACTCACTACTGCGGCGCGCCGATCGTGCACCAGATGCTGATCAACGCGCCTGAGGAGATGAAGCGCGGCATCGAGCATCAGGTGAGCGGGCTGGTCGCGGCGGCCGCGCCGCCGGCGGCGATGATCGAAGGCATGCAGAGGATGGGCTTCAACATCACGCACGTCTACGGGCTTACCGAGACCTACGGCCCCGCGAGCGTTTGCGCCAAGCACCCGGAGTGGGAAGGGCTGCCGCTCGCGGACCAGGTGCGCCTGAACGGTCGCCAGGGGATCCGCTACACGGTCGAAGAGGGACTTACGGTGATGGACCCCGAGACCATGAAGCCGGTGCCCGCCGACGGCGAGACGATGGGCGAGATCATGTTTCGCGGCAACATCACCATGAAGGGCTACCTCAAGAACCCGAAGGCCACGCGCCAGGCGTTCGAGGGCGGCTGGTTCCATTCCGGCGATCTCGCGGTCATGCAGCCCGACGGCTACGTTAAGATCAAGGACCGCTCCAAGGACATCATCATTTCGGGCGGCGAGAACATCTCCTCGCTCGAGGTCGAGGACGTGCTCTACCGCCACCCTGCGGTGCTGGCCGCCGCCGTCGTGGCGCGGCCCGACCCGAAATGGGGCGAGGCGCCGTGCGCATTCGTCGAGCTGAAACCCGGCTCGAGCGCCACCGAGCAGGAGATCATCGACTTCTGCCGCGGTCAGATGGCCAAGTTCAAGGCGCCGCGCGCGGTGGTCTTCGGCGAGCTGCCCAAGACCTCGACCGGCAAGATCCAGAAGTTCGTCCTGCGTGAGAAAGCAAAATCCACAGCCGCTATCGACACATGAGCGCCGTTCCCCAAACCCACCAGCCCGTCCTCCTGCGCGAAGACCGCGACGGTATCTGCACGCTCACCATGAACCGCCCGCAGCAGATGAACCTGCTGACGAGCGAAATGCTTTCCGCTCTTCAGTCTTCGCTTGACGAGATTTCCAAGGACCAGAACGTCCGCGTTGTCATCATCGCGGCTACCGGGAAAGGGTTCTCGGCCGGACACGATTTGAAGGAGATCCGGGCGCTCAGGGAGCTGCCTAAGATCGAGGCGCTCTTCAACCAGTGCAGCCGCATGATGCAGACCATCCCGATGCTGCCGCAGCCGGTAATCGCCAAGGTGCAGGGCGGGGCCGCGGCGGCCGGCTGCCAGCTCGTCGCGCAATGCGATCTCGCGGTCGCTTCGGATATGGCGAAGTTCGTCACGAGCGGCGTGACCTGGGGGTTTTTCTGCTCCACGCCCGGCGTGGCGGTCGGTCGCAACCTTCAGCGCAAGCACGCCATGGAGATGCTCCTCACCGGCGAGCCGATCGGTGCTGCGCGCGCCCTCGAGTGGGGCCTTGTCAATAAGGTGGTACCGCCGGCGGAGCTTGACGAAGCGGTTCTGGCTCTTGCAAAAACGCTTGCATCGAAGCCGCCGGCCACCGTCGCGGCGGGCAAGCGCGCCTTCTACCAGCAGATGGACCTCGGCCTCGAGCAGGCATACAAGCTCGCCTCCGGGGTCATCGCCGCAAGCTTCGCGCACGAGGAAGGCCGCGCCGGGATGGACGCCTTCATCGACAAGCGCCCGCCGCCCAAGCACTGAGCGGCAGGTCGCCGGCATTGCGAGTCCTGAGCGAGCTGTTCGCGCGCAATCGCGCCTGGGCCGCGGAAATGACGTGGCACGACCCGGAATTCTTTGCCCGCCTCGCGCGTCAGCAGGCGCCGCAGTATTTGTGGATCGGCTGCTCCGACAGCCGCGTTCCCGCCAACCAGATCGTCGGCCTGCTTCCGGGCGAGATGTTCGTACACCGCAACGTCGCCAACGTCGTTGTGCACGGCGACGTGAACGGTCTCGCCTGCATACAGTTCGCGGTCGACGTGCTGGGCGTGCGGCACATCATCGTATGCGGGCATTACGGCTGCGGCGGCGTCCTTTCCGCCCTGCGCGACGACCGGCTGGGGCTGGTGGACAACTGGCTGCGCCACGTTCAGGACGTGCGCCTCAAGTACGCAGCCGAGCTCGAGCGCCTGCCGGACGAAGGGCAGTGCCATCGGCGCCTGTGCGAGCTCAACGTAGTCGAGCAGGTCCAAAATGTCAGCCAGACTACCGTCGTGCGTGAAGCCTGGGCTCGCGGCCAGCCACTCGCCCTTCACGGCTGGATCTACGATGTCGCCGATGGCCTTTTGCGCGACCTCGACATGTGCCTTACTGGCCCGGCGTGAGAAGGTTGTTCTCACAGGTCAACGTTTTCTCGGCCGACCGATTGAGCGGAAACCCGCTAGCCGTAGTGCACACCGCCGAGGGGCTGAGCGAAGCGCAGATGGCGGCGCTTGCGCGCTGGACCAATCTTTCGGAGACGACCTTTCTGCTGCCGCCCACGGAGCCTGGCGCCGATTACCACGTGCGCATCTTCACGCCCGCTCGTGAGCTGGCGTTCGCGGGGCACCCGACGCTCGGCTCGTGCCACGCCTGGCTCGCTGCAGGCGGCAAGCCGCGGCAGCCGGGGCTCGTGATCCAGCAATGCGGCGTAGGCCCGGTACGGGTGCGCTCCGACGGTCCGCGCCTCGCGTTCGCTGCACCGCCCTTGCTCCGCACGGGGCCGCTAGACCCCGACACGCTGGCGAAAATCGTCAAGGCGCTCGCCCTGACGCCTTCCGACATCGTCCATCACCGGTGGGTAGATAACGGACCGGGCTGGTGCGCGGTGATGCTGCGCTCTGCGCAACACGTGTTGTCACTTAAGCCGGACTGGGGCGCCCTGGGTCCGCTCAAGCTCGGCGTGGTCGGCCCGCACGAGCCCGGCCACGAAGCCGCCTTCGAAGTTCGTGCGTTCGTCGGCGGCGGCTACGAAGACCCGGTCACCGGAAGCCTGAACGCCAGCCTCGCGCAATGGCTCATCGGCGCCGGCCTCGCCAAGCCCGCCTACGTCGCCGCGCAGGGTGCGGCGCTCCAGCGCGCGGGCCGCGTCCACGTGCGCAAGGACGGCGACGAGATCTGGATCGGCGGCGACGTCGTCGAGGTCATTCGCGGCGAGCTGAATCTCTAGCACGCATGATTGACGTGTTCATCTTCTTGATGGTGTTTGCAACTGCGGATGACGCTTCACGCGACTTCACGGCAGTCGTCTGCGTTTCCGAGGCGAGCGGCCCATGGGCCTTGAAGGCGCGCGGGACGCTGACACGGACGAGATCCAAGAACGAGACGGCATACAGGTTCAAGAGCGACGCGCATTCCTTCGAGTGGCGCTTTCTGGCCAGCGCCGAAGGAAACACTACGGTACAAGGACCCGGGTACCTGATGGATCGGTTTGTCCC
>DASTPE010000131.1:0-73933 GCA_035762345.1 Burkholderiales bacterium | reverse complement strand
CAGGCAGGTCTGCGCGGACGCCGCCGACACGCACGCGAGCAGGACGAGGACCGCCGCGAGACGCGCCACGGCTATTCGGCGAGCGACTGGATGAAGTAGGTGGCCGAGAGCAGCACGCTCGGCGGGCCGAGCGGGCCGAGCCAGCGGGCGTAGATGTCCTGGATCTTGCCGCTGCGGTAGATGCTCGCGAGCTGGCGATTGACCGCGAGGCGCCAGTCGTGATCGTTGCGCGGCAGCATGAGCGCGTACTGCTCGATCGAGAAGTCCTGGTCGAACAGGCGGAAGTAGCCGGCGGAGCCGCTGCGGTTCATCACCACCACGCCGATCAGCGTGGTGCGGTCGGCGGCCAAAGCCTCGACCTGTGCCTCGCGCAACAGCGCAAGCCCCTCGTCACGCTTTTCAACCGTTACGACTTCGGCCTTGACGTCGTAGCGCCCAAGCGCGGCGCGCAGCGCCTTCTCCGTCGTGGTGCCGCGGATCACGGCGATGCGCTTGCCGCCGAGGTCCTGCAGCCGGCCGGCCTTCGACTCGCCGCCGACGAGCAGGCTGCCGCCGTCGACGAAAGTAACCAGGCTGAAGTCCACGAGCTGCTGGCGCGAGAGCGTCCAGGTAGTGGTGCTGCACTCGAGGTCGACCTCCTTCTTGCGGACCGCGTCGATGCGGTTCTGGATCGTGAGCTTGACCCAGCGGGTCTTGAGGCCGGTGCGCTTGAGCTGCGCCGCGACGCCTTCGGCGACGGCGCGGCAGAGCTCCACCGAGTAGCCCTGCGGCTCGCCGTTGCCATCGGTGAAGGAGAAGGGCGCCGCCCCGTCGATGTAGCCGAGCGTGATCACGCCGCTCTTGCGAATCTTGTCGAGCGTCTGTGCGCTCGCGAGCGCCGGCGCGACGAGCGCCAGCACGGCAAGAAGCTTCAGCATTTTCAATGCATCTCCCTTCGAGGTCCCGATGGGGCGTCATCGCCCGCGAGCAGCCACTCCATCGCGTCCTCATACGAGGTGAAGGCCTGGACGTTGAAGCCCTTGTTCTCCGCGCACAGGGCGAAGAAGCGGCTGTGATCGAAGCGCTCCACGGGGCAGAGGATCGCGGTCTTGTTCCCGAACGTGCGGCGGTAATGTGCGAGCTTGTCGGCGAGGTGCCAAAGCTCCACGGCCGTGAGGCTTCCGCTCACGCGCCGCGTGTCGACCAGGACGTGAAAACCCTCGAGTCCGGCGCCGGCGTCGGCGATCTCCTTCAGTAACTGCTCCGCCTTCTCGATATAGGCCTTACCTTCGGGGCTGGCGCGGATAAACTCGGTGGCCTGGATGACCTTGACGTTGGCGGACACGGTCTTCAGCCTTGGAGGATGCGAGGCTACACCAAGTCGCCGCCCGGCCCATCCGACCAAGGTCCAATAGCCGCCCCGGACCCCGCACCCGAGAATCGCCTTCGAAGCCAACCCCATGAAGGGCATGAGAAAGCCATGACCGCAAGATCGCTCGTCCTGATCGCCGCCACTCTCGCCGCGGCGCAAGCCGCTGCGCAGCCTTCCAGCCGCGCCGGCACCTGGGAGATGTATATCGGCCCGGAATTCACCGACGGCAAGAACTACTCGTTCGAAGGCGGGACCACCGCCAAGACCGACACCGGCGTCGGCCTGAACATCGGCTTCGCCAAGAACTTCGACCGGCGCTGGGCGGCGGGAATCGACATCGTCTGGGCAGAGCAGGACTACCGCGCCACCGTGCAGCCGGGTCCGGGAAACACCAACCCGGCCAGGCAGATCAGCGGCCAGATCGACTGGCGCACGATCCGCTTTTTCGGCACCTTTCACTTTTTGGAAGGCAACTTCACTCCGTTCGTCACCGCCGGCCTGGGATGGACGTACATCGATACCAACATTCCGTCCGGCCCGCCCGAGACCTGGTGCTGGTACTGGTACGGCTGCTCGACGTTTGTTCCGACCGAGACCTCCACCGAGTTCAGCTATAACGCCGGACTGGGGCTGCGGCTCGATGCCGGCAAAGGCGTGTTCCGATTCCTCGTGAACTCGCAGTGGGTGGACTACGGCGGCTCCTACGGGAGGGACAGCGTGATCCAATACCGCCTCGATATCGGAACCAAGTTCTAGGAGAAACGATGAAGCAAATTGCCATTGCAGTGGTTTTCAGCTTGGCGCTCGCTTCTGCAGCGCAAGCCCAGGTCAAGGACAGTGCGGTCGTCGTGGATGAGACCGAGGCCGTGGTTACGGTCACCAAGGTGGACAAGGAAGCGCGCAAAGTGACCTTCCGCGGCCCCAAGGGCGGCGTGGCGACGCTCACCGTTCCGAAGGAGGCGCAGAACCTCGATCAGGTGAAGCCCGGGCAGCAGTACAAGCTCAAGTACGTCGAGGCCGTAGCCGTCGCGATCCAGAAGGGCGGCAAGCCCGCCGCGGCCGCGGCCGAGGAGGTCAAGCTCGCGCCGAAGGGCGCGAAGCCGGGTGGCGCGATGGTGCGCACCGTACACCTTGCCGGCGTGGTCGACGCGATCGATTACACCAACCGCTACGTCGCGGTGCGCGGGCCCAAGGGCAACACGGTGTCGCTGAAAGTCGCGGACGACGTGCCGCTAGACCAGTTGAGCGCCGGCGACCGCATCTCGGTGACGCACACCGAAGCGCTCGCGATCGAGATGGCGGCGCAAGCGCCGGCAAAGAAGGAACCCGCCAAGCAAGCGAAGTAGTCAGGGCTTTGGCTGCTGAGGCGGCTGGGGCGGCACGACCAGCTTGCCCGGCAGCTTGAGCGTGCGCTCGAAGATGCCGAGCAGCTGATCGGTGATTGCGCGCGGGCCGAGCGGCACTATGAGCGGGTTGCGGATATCGCCGTTGACCGCTACCGGGAGCGCGACCATGGTGCCGCCGAACACGTCGCCGATGAGCGGAATGACGCCCACGATCCGCTCTACGGTAGTAAGCGGAGCGATCAGCACGCTCAAGTGAGAGTTCGCCCCGAGAAGGTCCACATGCCCACTCGCCGCGAGGCGGGCGGCACTGCTGTCGAAGAATCCTTCCTCGAGCCGGAACTGTCCGTCCGCGAAATTGCCCTTCGCGATCATGCGGCGATAGGGGAAGCCTTCCCCCTTCTGCATGTCCTCGAGCGATACGATGCCGCGGAAGGCGAGGATGTTTCCGATCAGCGCGAACTTTTTAACCCGGCCGTCGCGTACCTCGGCCTGGGCAGTGCCGGTGAGATTGCGCACCAGGTGGGGCCGCCGCCCACGGATCTGCAGCTCGGCGCGCAGATCGGCCTTTCCGGTCATCGCCACGGTGCCGCCAGTGAGGCATCCGATCGCCTCGGCGAGCGGCTCGTCGCGCATGCTGAGATGCAGCCACGCCGCAAGGTCTTCAGGCACCGCCTCGACCTCCATCGGGAACGACAGTCCGCAGGTGCGCGCCTCCTTTACCTCGAGGCGCGCGCGCCGCGCCTCGAGCGCGAGACTGCCGTCGAATGGCTCAATGCGATGACGCTGGAACTGGACAAACCCGGCGCGCACTTCGATCCGCCCGGTAACTGGAAGCGGCCACAGCTGGGACTTCTCTTCTTGAACCTTCTCTCCAGGAGGAGGTAACAGGCGGTCGAGCACGACGCCGGGAGACTCGAGCCGGGCTTGGATCACCGGGCCCTGCGCAGTGCGCCGGCCCTCGCCACGCAGCTCGAATTGTTGGTCTTCCACAGCGAAGCGGCCGTCCACGACCCGCAAGCCGTCCGGCTCGGCCGTCAAGCCGACACGCTCGATGAACACCTTCCTCCCGGCAAGCCAAGTGAGGTCGAGCGCATCGAGCTGCAGCTTTCCCTCGGCGATGCTGTTCGCCGGATGCGCGCGGTCAACCGTAACCCGCAGATCGCCGTTGACGACACCCGAGTCCGACGGGGTGCTTTTCAGCATCGCCGCAATGCTTGCGCCGTGTAGCCTCCCGGAAAAGCTCGCCTCGATGCGCTGGCCGACGGCTCGGCTTGACAGGACCGCGTCGCTGCGCGCGTCCTTGATCGTAATGCGTGGCAGCTCGAGCACGTCGGACTGCTGCACGACCGCGACTGCGAGCTGCGGGCCGCTTTCGAAATCGATGCGGGCGTCGGCTTCGAGCGCGCCCTTCGGCGCCCAGGCGACTCGCCGCGCGGCGAAGCGCAGCGGCGTCTTCGGCTCAAGGCGCGGCGGAATCCCGGCGCGCTCGAGGGCCCAACCGACGATCTTCTCGCCCGCCGTGCCTTCGGTCAGCGCGATATCGACGGAGGAATTCTTGATATCGAAGCTTCCCGATACGCGCGTGCGCGCGTCGAGCATCGCCACACCAATGTTTTCAAACCCGAGCTGCTTTGGCCCGACCTGAACCGAGCCGCCATCGAGCGCGACCTGATCCGGAAGCGCTTTGAGAGCGGCGCTCACTCGTCGAGGCGTGACGACCACGTGATAATCAGCCTCGGCGGGGCGATCGAACCGCAGCACGAGCCTCTTAAGGTCGACGTCTGTCTGCCCGGAGACTGAGGCGACCTCTTCGAGCGGCAGCTTCTCGCGCAGCCATGGGACCCATTGATCAAGCCGTAGGCTCGCGCGCGCGGAGGCGGACGACACGCGCGGCGTCTTCCCGAGCTCGACCTGTGCAGACACCTTGGAGAAGGGTGAATCGCCGAGCGAACCCGCAAGATCGTGAAGCAGCACCCGCTTGGCTCCGGCGCGCACCGTGCCGCTGGTGACGCTGAGCGGGACCGGCAGCGCCTTGACCGCAGCGTGGACCTTGCGCGGCGTGGCGACCGCGTCGAAATCGGCCTCGGCGGGACGATCGAAGCGCAGCGCGAGCCGATTGAGCACGATGTCCGCCTGCCCCGAGAGGGAGGCGATGTCCTCGAGCGGCAGCTGTTTGCGGAGCCACGGGAACCACTGCTCGAGCTCCAGCCGCGCCCGGCCAGAGGCCGAAGCAAGCCGCTTGTTTTCGAGATCTACGTCCGCGTCGACTGCTGAGAAAGTGGACTTCTCCATGAAGCCTTCGAGTCCGGACACGGTCATGCGCTTTTGCGAAGCGCTGACCTGCGCTGCGCGTGGCGAGATCTTCCACGGCAGCTGCGCGAGCTTTATCGCCGCGTCGGACTTCACGATGCTCAGATCCGCCTGCCATGGTTCACGCAGGCTCGCGCCGGCTGCGAGGGTAAGCTTTCCTTCGGCGGATTCGATCACATCAATGGCAACGCCCTTCGCACGCAGGAGTGTGAGCGCTCGAGAGACATCGATCCCTGCGAGCTCCGCTGCAATATGCGGCGGCTTGGCGGCGGGCAGCAGCAGCTTTCCTTTAACCGCGGCGACGAGCGTGCCGACGCTGCCGTCGAAGTCGCACTCGAGCGCGCTGCTTCCGTCGGTGCGCAGTTGAGCGCGCAACGCCGCGGGCGGGACGTCTTTGTCGAGCGCGAGGCCTTCCAGCGCGGCGGAGGCGCGCGCAGAAAGATCGGCGTATTCCACCCGCCCTTGGAACGAAAGCCGCTGCCACAGTGTGGCGGCGCTCGCGGCCTCGAGCTCGACGCCCTTGCTGTCGGTGCGGGCGAGGGCGCGCACATCGCGCAGCGTGAAGCCGCCGGCGAGCTCCACGGTCGCTTGCTCCACGCGAAACGTCATGTCGGGAGCGAAATCCTGCAGCGCATGCGCCGCGGGCTCCATCACTGCGCGGTACAGCGCTATGGCGTCAAAAGGTTTTTCCTCGCCGGTCGCATCGCCTGCGGGCGTGAGCCGGATGCTCGGGCGCTCGATGGTCACGGAGGAGACTTCCGGCTGCCCGCGCAGCAGGGGCCACAGGCGCAGATAGACGTTCACACCGTACGCGGATGCGGTGAGCTTTCCGAGGAGATCGAGGCGCAGTCCGTTGAGCTCGGCGCGCGGCGCAGGCAGCAATCTTACGTCGAGATCCTGCCAGCTCACTTGACCACCGAGCGCGGCTGAGAGCCGGCGCTGGAGCTCGGTCTGCACCGCGCGAGCATCGATAAGCACCGGAACGAGCGCGACGAGCGCCGCCGCGACGACAACGATCGCACCGAGCGTCCAGGCGAGGCGCCGTTTCAGTTTCGAAGCGATAATGCCCGCAGCATAGAACCATTACGGCCCGGCAAACAATGTTGGTGGCGCGCTGCGGTGCTTGCCCTGGCCGCGGCCGAAGCGCTTGCCGCCGATCCCGCGATCCTCAACAAGGAAATGGGCGTCGATCCGTCGAAGGAGCTCGCCGAGGCGCGCTTGCTCGAGGACGTGGTGGTGGCGCCGATTCCGATCTCGAATCCGACCGTCGGTACCGGCCTGGCGGTCGTGGTGATGCCGTTCTACCACCTTGCGCCGGGCACGCCTCTTTCGAACACTGCCGTCGCGGCGGGCGTCACCTCGAGCGGAAGCTGGGGCGTGGGCGCGGCGCAATCGACGCGCGTGCGCGGTGACGACGTGAGAATCGACGGCTTCCTCGGCTACGTGGACCTGCGCTACAAGTTCTATGGCGCCGGCTCGAACGCCGGCCTAAGCGGCCAATCCGTGCCTATCCTGCAAAAAGGGTTCGCCTTTGCGCCCGAACTGCTATTCAAGACCGCACGCGGGGTGTTCTTCGGCCTGCGCTACCGGGGCTTGAGAGTCGAGACGGCTGTCGAAGGCGATCCGGTGTTGCCGCCCGCGGTTGCAGCGGTCCTTCCTAGTTCGATCACCATCGTAAGCTCCGGAATCGGGCCACGGGTGACGTTCGACACGCGCGACAACGACATGAACCCATCCTCGGGCGTGCTGATCGACTTGCGTGCGAACTTCGCCGACGACTCCCTCGGCAGCGACGTCGATTACGAGACCTACGACTTGGGCGCGAATTACTACCGTCGTGCCGGTCCGGGCGTGCTTGCGCTGCGCGGATATCTTTGCCAGGCGTCCGACCAAACGCCGCTCTTCGATCTATGCCTCTTCGGCGCCGGAGCCGACCTGCGCGGCTACGAAGTCGGCCGCTACCGCGACCGCAGCATGGTGGCGCTGCAAGCCGAGTACCGCTTTCCGCTCATGGGGCGCTTTGGGGGCGTGGTCTTTGGCGGCTGGGGCAAAGTCGCGCCTTCGTTCGGAGACATGGGCGAGCAGCCGGACCTGCCGAGCGTGGGCTTCGGGATGCGCTGGCTCGCGGCCGAGAAGGCGCGCGTGAACCTCAGCATCGATGTCGCACGCGGGCGTGACAGCACGAGCCTTTATGTTTACGTTAAGGAATCCTTCTAAGGAGCGGTGACATGAAAGTCCTTTTCGCCATTCTCATCGCCGCGTCTGCCGCCCCGGCGGCGGCGCAGAACTGGATCGGGCTGCTCAAGAACACGCCCGCCGAGCGCTTCGACGAGGAGGACCTGCGCCTGTTCATGGACAACGCGCGCAAGGTGCTCGCCGAGGGCAAAGTGAACGAGACCTCGAGTTGGGAAAATCCGAAAACGCGAGCGCGCGGTGACGTCACGCTGCTGCGCACTTTCGAATCCAAGGGCATGCCGTGCAAGGAGGTTCGCGTGCACAACGAGGCACAGGGCCGCAAGAACACGAGCACGTTGAGCCTGTGCCAGGTCGAGGGCAAGTGGCGTCTCCTGGGTGCCTCGCAGCTTAAGAAGTAATACCAACGTCGGATATCGCGCGGGAAGAGGCTTCACTATGTTTCAGGGGATGAGCTTTCGGCTGTCGCTCGTATTCGCCTGCCTGCTCGCGTGCTGCACGGCCTGGGCGCAGGCGCCGGAGGTTGCCTGGCCGCGCGAGGTAAAGGCTCCTGACGGCAGCGTCATCACCGTCTACCAGCCGCAGGTCGAGAGCTGGGCGGATAACAACCTGACCGGACGGGCGGCGGTGGCGGTGAAGCGCCCGAATGAGACCGAGCCCCACTACGGCGTGATCGAGCTCGCCGCCCGCACCCAGGTAGACAAGTCGGCCGACCTGGTGACCTTGACCTCTTTGCGCATCACCAAGTCAAGCTTTCCGGGCGCAAGCCCCGAGGAAGCGAAAAACTATCTCGCTGCGCTGCGTTCCTCGGTGACGAAGCAATCCTGGCCGGTGTCCGCGCGGGCGCTGCAGGCAAACCTTGCGGTGACGCAGGCGCGCTCGAAGCAGAAGACGGTCGAGGTGAAGAACGACCCGCCACAGATCATTTTCCGCAACGTCCCGTCGATGCTCGTGATGGTGGACGGCGAGCCCGCGCTGCGGCCGGCGAAGGACGTTCCGTCGCTCTGGCGAGTGATCAACACCAGCGCGCTCATCCTGCAGGACGGAGCGACGAAAACGAACTACCTCTGGGCGGTCGGACGCTGGTTCGAGGCGAAGGAGCTCACCGGCGAGTGGAAGCCTGCCGCTTCGCCGCCTGCCTCGGCCGAGAAGGCGCGCGCAGCGCTCGACAAGCAGTTCGATCCGCTGGAGGGGAAGACCGCCGACGGCAAGAGCGTGTTCGAGCCGGGCACCGTGCCGCAGATCATCGTCGCGACCAAGCCGACCGAGCTCCTGCAATCGAAGGGCGAGCCGCAGCTCCTGCCGATCCCGGGCACACAGCTTCTCTACATGGCGAACTCGCCGAACGACATATTCCTCGAGCTCGGCCCGCAGACCTACTACGTGTTGATCTCGGGCCGCTGGTTCAGCGCGAAAGCGCTCACCGGTCCGTGGGCGTACGTTCCGGGCAAGTCGCTGTCGGCGGACTTCGCCCGCATTCCGCCGAATCACCAGATGGCCGACGTGCTCGTCTCAGTGCCGGGCACGCCGCAGGCGCGCGAGGCCGCGATCGCGAACGAGGTCCCGCAGACCGCAAGCGTGCAGCGCGACGTGCAGCCGACGCAGCCGGTGTTCGACGGCGGCAAGCCCGAATGGAAAGCGGTCGACAAGACGCCGCTCGACTACGCGCCCAACACCGCTGCGCCGGTGATCCGGGTGGACCCCAAGACGTACTACATGGTCCAGAACGGCGTCTGGTTCAGCGCCAGCAAGCCGGAGGGCCCGTATGTCGTCGCCACCACCGTGCCGTCCGTGATCTACACGATTCCACCCAGCTCGCCGATCCACTACGTCACCTACGTGCGCGTGTACAGCAGCACGCCGACGACGGTCGTCGTCGGCTACACGCCCGGCTACTACGGCACCGTGACCACGACCGACGGCGTCGTGGTGTACGGCACCGGCTACGCTTATCCGGTCTACGTCGGCACGGTGTGGTACCCGCCGCCGCCAACCTACGGTTTCGCCTTCGGCTTCACCGTCGGCATGTTCTGGGGCTTCGCCATGAGCCCGCCGTATCACTACCCGTGTTGCTGGCACGGCGGCGGCGTGTACGTCAGCCACCACCATACTCACATCAACGTCGACAACAGCTACAACCGCTGGGGCGGCAAGAGCTCGACCATCACCGGTCCTGGAGGGAAGACGGCCAAGACGACGCAGATCGGAAACACCACGGTCGCCAAGGGCTCGGGCGGCGACGTCTATGCCGGACGCGACGGCCAGGTGTATCGCCGCGACGACTCGGGGCAGTGGCAGCAGTACGGCGGCAAGGGCCAGGGGTGGTCGGATATGGACAAGCCGCAGGGCGGCCAGCGGCCGACGCAGCCGACTGCCGGCACGCTCGATCAGCCTGCCGCCGGCACGCGCGATCGGCCGCAACAGCGGCCCGCGGAGACGACGAGCTCGCTCGACCGGCAATACCAGTCGCGCGAGGCCGGCGCCCAGCGCGCGCAGGACTTCCGCTCGGCCGGGCCTTCCGGCTTCCAGGGCGGCGGCGGTTTTCGCGGCGGCGGTGGCGGGCGTGGCGGCGGCGGGCGCCGCTAGGACGTGGCTTTGCGGCGCTGGGTGCTCGTTTTCTTTTTTCTTTCGAGCAGCACATCGGCTAGCGGCATCCAGGTCGACGTAATCCCGAACTTCGTCGGCGCGGGACTCGGCTCCACGACCGAGTGGATGGGGTCGAAGGATCGCATCTGGGCTGTGGTGCCTGGCGGCCGCGTGCAGCTCGAAAAAAATCGCTTCGTCGAAGTCTATGGGCCGATCGTCGACATGAACCTGCTCGATTCTCCCAACTGGGAATTCGGGCCGATCGCGTCGTACCGCTTCGGCCGCTCGGATGTCGAAGACCCTGTCGTCGACCTGCTGCCGCCGATCGATGGCGGCCTCGAGGCGGGAGTTTTCGCCGGCTGGAACTTCGTCCGCACCGAGGGCATTGCGTACCGAATCCGCTTGGGTGTTTCTGTGACTACCGCAATCAGCGGTGGCGCGACCGGCGGGCATGTCACTCCTTACGCGAGTATCTGGGTGCCTTTAAGCCCTCAGCTATTCATAGGTCTCGGCGGTGGGCTCACCTAGTCGAGCGAGAGCTTCATGCAGCAGCGCTTCGGCGTCTCCCCCGAGGCATCGGCGGCCAGCGGTCTTCCGACGTATTCGGCAAGCGCCGGCGTGCGGCAGTACTACCTGTGGCCCGCGGTGATCTACCGCGTATCGAAAGAATGGTACGCAGGCGCGGGCGCCTTCTACCAGCGGATCACCGGCGACGGCGCGGACAGTCCGATCATCACGCAGCGCGGCGACGCGAACCAGCTCTCTGCCGGCATCGGAGTCGGCTACGCGTGGTAGCGCGGGTTCTCCTCCTTTTCGTCTTTCTTTCAGGCAAAGCTCTTGCGCAGTTCAAAGACCCGCAGGACGGTGCTTTCGATGCGTCCGAGTGGCTGATCGATCGCAAGGGCTTCCTGCCGGTGCCGATCATCATCACTGAGCCGGCGGTGGGATACGGCGGTGGCGCGGCACTGCTCTGGTTTCGGGAATCGATCCGTGAAAGGAGCGAGCGCGGGCGGCTCACGCCGCCGGATATTTACGGCGCGGCGCTGGTCGCAACCGAGAACGGCACCACCGTCGCCGCGGTGTTCGGCATGGTGACGTTCGCCGAGGAGCGCTGGCGCTACCGCGGTGGCGTCGGCCGGCCGGACGTCAACCTCGACTTCTACGGCGCTGGAACTGCCGACGTGAAGATCGGCTACAACCTCGAGGGCTGGGGCTCCACGCAGCAGCTTCAGCGGCGCCTGGGCGAGAGCGAGAACTTCATCGGCGCTCGCTGGATCTGGCTCGATCTCGAGGCGCGCTTCGATCCCGCGCTGCCTGAGCCTGTGCTGCCTCCCGGTGGACGTGCGGTCCGTAGCTCGGGGCTCGGTGTCAATCTAGAGCACGACTCGCGCGACAACTTCTTCACTCCATCGCGCGGCTGGAAGGGATTTCTGGAGGCGATGTTCTATTCGCCCGACTTCGGCAGCGACGAGGAATACGAGACCTACCGTGCCCACTTCTTTGGTTACCTGCCTTTATCAGAAAAATTCATTCTGGGTACCCGCCTGGATATCCGTGCCGCCCGCGGCGACGTGCCGTTCTACCAGCTGCCCTACATCGAATTGCGCGGCATCCCGGCGCTGCGCTACCAAGGCGATGAAACGGCCGTCGTCGAGGCGGAGTTGCGCTGGAACATGACGCCGCGCTGGGCGTTGGTCGCTTTCGCCGGCACGGGCCATGCAGAGGAATCGGCGAGCGCGTGGGGTGCCGGATTCCGCTATCTCATCGCGCGGCGGCTGGGGATTTACATGGGCGTCGACATCGCCCGCGGGCCGGAGGAAACTGCGTTCTATATCCAGGCGGGGAGCGCGTGGCGCTGAGGAATACGGGAGTTCTTGCCTTCACTGCGGCCGTATTCGCGGCAGCGTGCGCGACGCCCGAGGTCCCCGGAACGTATGAGACGACTGGCGAGCGCTACGTCAGCGTGACGCTCAATCCGAGCGGCAGCGCGGGGGTAAGTACGGCGTCTCCCGGGCGGCCGAGCCGGACCTTCGCGCAGGGAACGTGGACGCTAGGCGAGGGCGGCATCGTGATCCTCACGCTGAGCGGGCCACGGCCCGAGCAAATGATCTTCCAGCACGCCGGCGACGAGCTGATCGCGAGAGATTGGGACCGCACAACGTGGGGACAAGCCGGCCCCGGCACGCTGAAACGAAAACAGCCATGAATAAGCCCGACCGCGGCGACGGAGATCTAGCGCGCATAGTGCTCGGCGTGCTGACGATCGGTGGCCTGATGGCGGCGACGTTCTGGATACTCAGTCCGTTCCTTGGGGCGATCATCTGGGCGATCATGATCGTGGTCGCGACCTGGTCGCCGATGCTCCGGATGCAGAGGTGGGCGGGCAACCGGCGCTGGGTCGCCGTCACGATCATGTCGTTCCTCCTGCTGCTGGTGCTCATCGTGCCACTCGCGGCCGCGGTGGGAACCATCATTTCCCACGTCGACGACATCGTCGCCTGGGCGAAAGGCCTGCGCGACTTTCAGGTGCCGCCGCCGCCCTCGTGGTTGGCGAGCGTTCCGCTCGCCGGAGAACGTCTCGTCAAGTTCTGGGACGAGGTCGCGGTGGAGGGAATGCAAATCCTGGCCGCAAGGATCACGCCGTACGCCGGCGTCATTACGAGCTGGTTCGTCGCCCAGGTCGGCAGCCTCGGCGCCCTGTTCTTGCAGTTCCTGCTCACCGTGATCGCCGCTGCGGTGCTTTACGCGAACGGAGAAGAGGCCGCCGACTGGGCGCTGCGCTTCGGCGCGCGCACGGGCGGTAATCGCGGCGAGGCGGCGGTGCGGCTGTCGGGGCAGGCCATTCGCAGCGTGGCGCGCGGCGTGGTGGTGACTGCGATCGTCCAGGCCGCCGTGGGCGGAATCGGTTTATGGCTTGCCGGCGTGCCTTTCGCTACGTTGCTCACCGCGCTCATGTTCTTGCTCGCGGTGGCGCAGGTCGGCGCGGCGCTGGTGCTCGCCGGCGCGACGATGTGGCTCTACTGGACCGGGTCCGCCGGCTGGGGCACGTTCCTGCTGGTGGTCACCATCATCGCTGCCACGCTGGACAACGTGCTGCGCCCGATCCTCATCAAGCAGGGCGCAGCGGATCTGCCGCTGCTGCTCATCTTCGTCGGTGTGATCGGCGGCCTGATCACCTTCGGACTGATCGGCATCTTCATCGGGCCGCTGGTCCTGGCGGTGACGCATACGCTGCTGCGCGCCTGGCTGCACGATGACGCCATGCAGCGTACGGCGTGATCGCGAGCAGCGATACCAGCACGTAGGCGAGAACGGTTGCGATGATCGCCGGCGACGCCTGGTTGATCGTCGCCACGAGAAGCGCGAGGCTCGGGTTGCGCGCCGCGCTCGTGATGGCGACCGCAGTTCGCGTAGTCGGCGCCGGGCCGCCGAGCAGGTGGCCCGCGGCGAGCGCTGCCGCCGTGGTGAGCACCATTGCCGCAATCGTTGGCACTCCCGCCTCGTAGAGCGGGCGCCACAGCTCGGCAAGAACCAGAATCACGGCGACGACGAGCAGCACCGTTCCAGCGCGCCTCACCGCCGGTTCGATCTTTGTGGTGAATGCCGCTCCAAAGTGGCGCAGAGTAATGCCGAGGGCGAGCGGCAGCAGTTGTGCGATGAACACCTGGCGCATGACATCACGGGGATCGATTCGCGCTTGGCCGGCGTAGACCTCGTTCAGCGCGGCGATCGAGACCGGCATGGACACCACGGCAAGAAGCGCCGCGGAAATCTGCAGCCCGGCGGCGAACGCCGCATGCGCGCCGGCGCCTAGTGAGCGCCGCAGCGCCACCGGCGCGCCGGGCGAGATCGCCATCAGCACGATGCCGATTTCGGTCGTCCGCGGAAGCTCGAACCCCCGGGTAATGGCGATCGCGAGCACCGGAACCGCCACCAGCACGGAAAAGAGTCCTCGCAGCATCGGCGCCGGCTGGCGCCAGAGCCGGCCGAGCTCTCCCGGCGCGACGCCAAGCCCGATGCCGAACATGACGGTGAAGACGGTGACCGCGATGACCGCGGTCAGCAGCCACTCCGGGACCGTCGCCCCCATGAACGCAAGCTAAGCGGTGGATAACCCGGCTGACATCCTACTTAGGTGGGATTCTCGGTAAGCTTTGGGGATGCGGTTCTTGCCACCGATGTTCGCGTTTATGGTCGCCGCGCTCGTGGTATCGGGCTGTGCCGGAGGCCCTGGGATCGAATGTCAAGGTACCGACTGGTACCAACTCGGCCAGAACCACGGCATCCTCGATGCCCGGGGAGAGGCCGAGCGCATTGCGGGCACCTGCGGCAATGCCTTCGACCGTTCGCGTTATCAGGAGGGTTTTCAGGAGGGGTTATCGCGGCGGGCGAGGCCCATGGTTTAGGCCGGAGCGGAAACACCTCGCCTAAAATCGTACTTTGGTGGGATTCCGGCCCTCGAAACAGGAAGGCAGGATAAGTTCATGCTGAAGCACCTTGCAGCCGGCTTGCTGACCGCGCTCGCCGCGTCGCCGGCGCGCGCCGCGTTCCTCTCAGGTGAGGCACTCGATACCGCGGCAGACATCCTCGCAATAGTAGTGCTGTTCCTCGTGCCGGCGGTTGCGATCGTCGTGTTCTGGATCGTCCACGTGCTGCCCGAAAAGATCGCCCACAAGCGCCACCACCCGCAGCGCGACGCGATCACCACGCTGTGCCTGCTGTCGCTGGTGTTCGGCGGCCTGCTCTGGCCGCTCGCCTGGATCTGGGCCTATACCAAGCCCGTCGCGTACCGCGTCGCGTACGGTACCGACAAGCATGAGGACTACTACGACGAGATGGCCGAGAAGCAGCGCGGGGGCAAGCTCCTGCGCGAAGAAGCGTTCCACCTGCGCGAGGAGCTCGAGGCGATGGAAGCGCGCGGCGCCCTGCCGCCGAAACTCAGGGAGCTGAAGAAAGAGCTTGCACGCCAGGACGAGGCGGCGGTCTAGATGGAAGTCCTTCTTCTCGGCATCTACTCGTTCTTCGTCTGGCTGATCTTCATCAAGCTGAAGTGGCTGCCGTGGAATACCGCGTCGCAGGTCACCGTGGTGATCATCCCGATCGTCGGCCTCGCGGCGCTCATCCTGCTGCTCAACATCTACGCGCCCTCGTCCCCCGACGTGCGCGTCTACAAGTACACCATACCCATCGTGTCGCAGGTGCGCGGCCGCGTGATCGAGGTGCCGGTGGAGGAAGGCAACCGACTGGTGAAGAAGGGCGAGGTGTTGTTCAAGATCGACCCGACGCCCTATGCGCTCGAGGTGAACACGCTGGAAGCGCAGCTCGCGAACGCGCAAGGCTCGCAGCGCGAGGTTGAGGAGTCGCAGAAGGGCGCGCGCGCGAGGATCGACGAAACACGCGGCGCGATCGCGGCTTCGACGAGCCGCACGCGCGAGGTGAACGCGAAGCTCCAGCTCGCGCGCACGCGCGTGGAGCAATACCGCGAGCTCGTCAATACGGGTGCCGGCAATCGATTCGATCTCGAGCGCGCCATGGCCGATGTGCAGGAGCTCGAAAGCCAGCTTGCCGCGGCGCGCAGCGCCGAGGTGCAGGCGCGCGCATCCGAGGGGCAAGCGATCGCGAGCGAGCGCCAGATCCAGCAGAAGCTCGGCGCGAGGTCGAAGGGCGAGTACGCGCAGGTCGCACAGATCCGAGCTCAGCTCGAGAACGCGAAGTGGGAGCTCGACCAGACGACGACGCGCTCGCCGTGCGACTGCTATGTCATCAACCTGCAGCTCCGCCCCGGGGGCTTCGTCGCCGGCATGCCGCTGAACCCGGTGATGACGCTGGTTGAAGCCGACGGGCAGGTGGTCGCGCTCTACCACCAGAACGAGTTGCACCAGGTGAAGCCGGGCAACGAGGTCGAGTTCGCGCTGAAGACGCTGCCGGGCAAGATTATCAAGGGCAAGGTCGACTCGGTGGTTTGGGCGATCGGCCAGGGCCAGCTCGCGGCGACCGGCACGATTCCCATGTCCGGCATCGTGGCGCAGCCCCCCGGCCGTTACGCCGTGAAGTTCAACATCGCCGAAAAGGACCGCGAGCTCTTTCTCGCCGCCGGCGCGGCGGGGGACGCCGCGATCTACACTGACGGATTGCACGCGATCCACATCATCCGGAAGGTAATCCTGCGGGTGGGCTCCTACCTCAACTACCTCATTCCCAAGCTTCACTGAGGCATGGGCGTGGCGCGCCGGCTCGGCTACGTACTCACTGTCGCGGCCCTTTCCGGCTGCGCGCTGAAATCGCCTCCGGAGCGCGCAGAGGTCGCAAAGCAGGCGCTGCCAAACGTACAGGTGCCGGCAGCGTGGACCTCGCAGGGCGGCGCGGCGGGCGTGATCGCCGACAAATGGCTGGCGGGATTCAACGACCCGCAGCTTGACGCGCTGGTGCAGGAGGCGCTCGCCAACAACCCCGATCTGCAGGTGGCGGCGGCGCGCGTCGAGCAGGCCGCGGCCTTCGTCAAGGTCGCGGGGGCGACGCTCAAGCCACAGGTGAACGCGCTCGCGCGCGGCGGCGGTGCGCTGAGCGGCGATTCGAGCGGCCTCGAAGGCGCCGGGATATTCGCGAACTGGGAAATCGACCTCTGGGGCCGGGTGCGGGCAGGACGCGCCGCGGCGCAGGATCAGTACGCCTCGGCCGCGCTCGACACCGAGTATGCCCGGAAATCGCTCGCAGCGCTGGTCGCCAAGAGCTGGTTTCTCGCCACTGAAGCGCGCCTGCAGAAGGCGATTGCCGAGGAGATGGCCGGAGCTTCCGAGCGCCAGCTCGCGCTGGTGCAGGACCGCCTGCGCGTCGGCCGGGGCGATGAGTACGAAATGGCGCTTGCGCGCGCGAACTTGGCCACGTTCCGCGACAGCGTGCGCAGCCTCGATCTCGCCTATCAGCAGTCGCTGCGCGCGCTCGAGGCTCTCGCCGGGCGCTATCCGGCGGCGGCGCTCAGCGTGCCGGCGCAGCTCGCCTCGCTCCCCGGGCCGATCCCGGTCGGCATGCCCTCGGAGCTGCTCGAGCGTCGCCCGGACGTGATCGCTGCCGAGCGGCGCGTGGCAGCCGCGTTCTATCGCGTCGAGGAGGCGAAGGCGGCGCGGCTACCGCGCATCTCGCTTACCGCGGCGGTCACCAGCATCTCGAGCGACCTTTTCGTGCTCAAGGATCGCGACAATCCAGTATGGAGCGCCGGCGCCTCGCTAAGCGCGCCGCTCTACACCGGAGGAGCGCTGACGGGGCAGATCGAGGTCAGGACCGCCGAGCAGAAGCAGGCGATCGCCGAATACGGCCGCGTCGGCGCGCGCGCTTTCGGCGAAGTGGAGAACGCGCTGTCGAGCGCGTTCGCCTTGGACGAGCGCGAGGCCATTCTTAGCCAGTCCGTGATCCACAATTCGCGCGCGCTCGAGCTCGCCAGCGTGCGCTACCGCGTGGGCGCGGGCGATCTGCGCGCCGTGCAGCAGCAGGCCCTGGCGCTGCACGCCGCGCGCACCGCGCTGCTGCGCGTGCAGGCAGAGCGCCTGGTGCAGCGGGTGAACCTACATCTGGCGCTCGGCGGCGGGTTCTAGGCTCGAGTAGATCTGCACCAGCTCGGCAACCGAGCGGACTTGCAGCTTCTCCATGACGCGGCCGCGGTGCTGCTTCACCGTCTGCAGCGCGATATCGAGGTCGGCCGCGATCTGTTTGTTCAGCCGGCCGCGCACTACGTGGACCATGACCTCGCGCTCGCGCGTCGACAGGCGGCCAAGCCGCTCTAGCGACTCCTCGCGGCTGCGCGCATGCGTGCTCTGGGCCGCGTGACGCGCGAGCGCCTTGCGCACCGCCTCGTAGAGCACGTTCGCGTCCGGCGGCTTGACGAGAAAGTCCACCGCGCCGAGCTTCATCGCATGCACCCCCGCAGCAAGGTCGCCGCGCCCGGTCAAAAACACCACCGGGGGCGCCGCGTCGAAGTGCGCCAGGTGCTGCTGCAGCTCCAGGCCCGACATGCCCGGCATTTGGTCATCGAGCAGGATGCAGCCGACCGCCGCGAGCGGCTGGCGCTCGAGGAACTCTCTTGCACTCGCATGTGACGCGACCGGCCAGCCCTGCGCCGCGAGCAGCCGCGCGAGGCTCGCGCGTACCGCCGCGTCGTCGTCGACCACGCACACCACGGGCCCTGAGGCGAGCGCTTCGGTTTCTGCTTTGACAGGCGCATCTTCTGCTGCCTCGAGCGGTTGCCGCGCCGCGCCGACTTCGGCGGGAAGCTCGAAGCGGAAAGTCACGCCGCGCTTGGGATTGGGCTCTACCCCGATCTCACCGCCGTGAGCTTCCACGATCGAGCGGCAGATCGCGAGGCCGAGGCCGAGCCCCTCCTTGCGCGTCGTCCAGAACGGCTCGAACACGGCCTGCAAGTCCTCCGCCTTGATTCCGGCGCCCGAGTCGCGAACCTCCACGGCGACACGTCCGTCGCCAGTGCGTGCGGCGCGCAGGCCGATCAGGCGCTCTTCGGACGGGGAGCCTTCCATAGCCTGCATGGCGTTGAGCAAGAGGTTGAGCGCGACCTGCTCGATCTGGGTCTTGTCAGCCTTCACCCGGCATCCCGGCTCGAGCCGCGCTTCGATGCGGATACTCTTGCGGGCGAGCTCCGCAGCGAGCAGGCCGAGGACCTCATGCAGCGCGCTCGCGAGGTCGATCGGTTCGTGGCCTTTTTCTTCCTGGCGCAGGAAAGCACGCATCGTCCTGATGGTCTCGGCGGCGCGCTTGTCGTCGCGCACCACGGCTTCCAAGATGGTGCGGATCTCCTGCGGCGGCGCATCGCCGCGCTCGAGGTTCGCGAGCCCGGCCTGTGCGTTGCTCAGGATCGCGGTCAACGGTTGGTTGAGCTGGTGCGCGATCGCCGCCGTGAGCGCGCTGATGCGCGCCACCCTGTCGGCGTGCCACAGCCGGCTGCGCAGGTGGTGGGCTTCCTCTTCCGAGAGAGCGCGCGCCATGGCGCTCGCGAATACCTCGGCGATGATGGTGAGTCGCACAATCAGGTCTTTCGGCCATTCGCGCGCCTTGCGAAACCCCGCGAACGAGAGCACGCCGGTCGTGCGACCGCGCATGCGCACCGGGATCGAGAGGTGCGAGCGCAGCCCGCTCGCCTTGACGAATTCCGCTTCGGCTTTCGCGTGCGACGGCAAGCCTTTCGGCAACGCGGGTAACACGACCACCCGGCCGGCGCGGAGCTCGCCGAGGAACCAGGCTTTCCCCTCGCCGAAGGCGCCCGGGCGCAGCGGCCCAATGCCTGCGACCCCCGCGGAAGCGACGATGTTGAGCGTTCCGTCGGCGGCGAACCGGCTGTACGTGCACCGGTCGTAGCCGAAGAAATCGATCAGCCGATGGAGGGCGCTGCGGATTTCGTCCGTTACGGCGCCGGGCGGTACGTCGGCGAAACGCGAAGCGAGCTCGGCGAGCAGGCGCTCGAAGGCGAGGAGGTCGACCAGCGCGAGCGCGACCCAGTCCCCAGCCGGTCCCTTGGGCTTATTGTTGCGGCGTTCCATTCGGCCGCCAAGCTAGCCGCAACGCGACCTTGGCGCAACTGCGCGAACTTGATCTAAGTCAAAGCTAGGCGGGCGGGTCTCTCCGCGTGACCCAGTCGATCGAATCGAGCAGCGCCGCAGCGTCCACCGGCTTGCGAAAGAACGCCCGCGCGCCGAGCTCCCGCGCCCTGCGTTGGGCCTGCGGGTCGTCCCGGGACGACAGGGCGATGATCGGCAAGTGCAGGGCGAGCACGGTCAGCCGCGCCCGGAGGGCGGAATCGCGCAAATCTGCGCCGGAGATGTCGACCACGGCACAGGCGGCGTTGCCCGAGCTTGCCTCGAGAAGAAAAGCCTCCGCGGAAGCACACGGCCTCGCCTGGAAGCCGTGCGACGCGGCGAGCCGCGTCAGGCCCTCGCGCACCGCCACGTCGCTTTCGACGATGTACAAGGCGCGCGTGACGGTATGTCCGTTCTTGGGCCGGATCGAGTGCATGGTCGCCCGGGTAGCAGCGACCACATTACGCACGTGCGGCCCGCGGCGAAATCCTACCTTGGTGGTATGACGAGCGAACTTTGCTATTGTCCCGATCGCCGGTATGCGAATCGTCCCCTGCATCCTATTCGCGGCCGCACTGTGCGGCTGCGGCATGTTCGCGGTCAAGGATCAGCAGGAGAAGCTCGACGCGTTTTGCCGGATCGGCGGCCGCGTGGATGCCGAGCGCCGTGAGACGGCGCCGATCGTCGTGGTGCTCGCGCGTCCGGCCGGCGATTCGTGGCAGGTGGCCGACCATTTCGTGCTCGAGGGCCCCGGCCAGTGGCTGCTCGGCGCGAACGCGGGGACCTATGGCCTAGCCGCTTTTCAGGATCTCAATAGCGATCTCAAGCTGCAACCGGGGGAGCCTTACCTCGCGCTCGACCGCGAGCGTCTGTTGACCTGCGCACCCGGCGAGCGGCGCACTGATCTCGCGCTCCACATACCCGCGCGGAGCGCGGCGCTTGCGGGTACTGTGGATATCGCCGCGCTGCAGGCGCGCTCATTCCGCGAGCAGCTGGAGCTGTCGCTAGGCCAGGTGACCGCCGTAGGCGAGGTCGCAAAGCTCGGCGATCCGCGTTTCGACGAAGCCGTTGCGGAAGATGGGTTGTGGCGGCCGTTCGATTTCCTGCTTAGGGGCCATCCCGGCGTATATTTCCTCGGTGCCTACGACAGCACGAAGACCCCAGTCCTCTTCGTGCACGGTATCAGCGGTACTCCGGCGAACTTCCGTACCCTTATCGAGCGCCTCGACCAGCGGCGCTTTCAGCCGTGGGTTTACTACTACCCCTCAGGTGCTTCACTTGCGGCCGTGGCGGATCACCTCACGCAAACGATGCGCAAGCTCGAGCTGCAGTATGGCTTCGGCTCGTTCGCCGTGGTCGCGCACAGCATGGGTGGCCTGGTGTCGCGCGGATTCCTGCAGCGCTATCGCGGCAAGGCCACCATTCCACTCTTCGTCTCGATCGCCACGCCGTGGGACGGGCACAAGGCCGCGGAGCTGGGCGTCAAGACCGCGCCTGCGGTGGTGCGGGTATGGATCGACATGGCTCCGGACAGCGATTACCTGCGCTCGCTGTACGCGGACGATCCCGGGGTGCCCCACTACCTCATGTTCGCGTTCCGGCAGGAAGGCGTCTCGGTCGGCGAGGCGAGCGACGGCACCGTGAGCCTGGCCAGCCAGTTGCGAGGGTCGGTCCAGCAGGGGGCGGTGCGCGTCGAAGGGTTCGACGAGACGCACATGAGCGTGCTCGACTCGGCTGTCGTCTCCGAGCGGCTGAACGCGCTGCTCGAGCGGATTCGCTAGCCGCTTTCTCGCGTCCAGCTCGGGCGCGCTAGAAGTTGCCCGTGACGAACAAGATAGGCCCTTGGAAAGTCTGCCTGACCTCGAGCTGGCGCGAGTTCTCCTCTACCTTGAGATCGAAGAGCAGCGAGCGGAAACCGATACCGAACCCGAAGTGCCGGAACGGCTGGTACATGAGGTCGACTCCGAGCGCGCCGATGCTGCCCTCGTACTTGTCGTAATCCAGCGAGAGCCGGTCGAGGCGGGCGCTCACCGCCCAGCGGTCAGTAAGCGCAAATTGTCCGTAAATGGTGAACACCGGCAATGGCGCGGTCACGTCCTCCGAGTCGCTGCCGAAATTGGCGGTCCTCAGGCTTGCGTCGTACGACGCGACGTGGAAACCCAGGCCTGCGCCCAGTTCCTTGTCCTTCGTGCGGAAGAACGAGTAGCCGACCGAAACGCGCAGGTCCGAGAAGTCGAAGTTGGTCGACACCTGTGTGTTGATCGGGAATACCACGTCGCCCCACTGGATCTCGCGGTTCGTGGCGCGCGTCGCGCTGCGATTGAGCTCGAAATACTCGGCCTCGATTCGCCAGCGGTGGTTGATCCTCCAGCGCGCCATGAAGCCCGGCACCTCCTTCTCGTCGTCGATGCCGAGCGAATCTTCGAAGTCGATGATGGCGCCGGCGCCCAGCGTGCTCGAAGTGAGGCGCGCCTCGGTGGTGGTCTTCGGAATGAACAGGCCGGCGCCGAAGTACCACTTGGCAGACAGCGCCGGGTGATCCGGAATATCGCCTTCCGCTGCGCCCACTGTCGTCGCAGCGGCGATGATTGCGATGCCGAGCAATTTGTGTACGGTGTATCGCATGAGTATGCGCGCCCAAAAAGACCATGCTAGTAACAGGCGCAAGGTATGTCCATGGAGAGTTTCATTTCGGCCCGCGCAGCTCAACGCGCTCGAGGCGTGCGGGCCGGCTTTGCGAAGGCCATACAATAAAAGGACCATGCGTCGTAATCTGGTTTGCCTCCTTGTCACACTCTTCGCTACATTGCCGCTCGGCGCAGCCGCGCAGACGCTCCGTTCGGAGGAGCATTCTTTCCGCGTCGTGAAGGTCGTCGAGGGCCTCGAGCAGCCGTGGTCGCTCGCCTTTCTTCCGGACGGCCGGATGCTGGTCACGGAAAAGGCCGGCCGGCTTCGCGTCGTCTCCCAAGGAAAACTTGTTCCGGAACCGATCGAAGGGCTGCCCCAGGTAACGGTGCACGGGCAGGGCGGGCTGCACGATGTCGTGCTGCACCCGGATTTCAAAAGCAACCCGCTTGTGTACCTCGCGTACGCGGCGCGCGGCAGCGACGGCGTCGGCACCGAGCTCGCGCGCGGGCGGTTTGCCGGCCAGCGCCTGGAAAACGTGCAAGTCCTCTTCAGACAAGCTCCGAAAGGCCGCGCGGGCCAGCACTTTGGCGGGCGCATCGTGTTCGATCGCGAGGGATACCTGTATCTCACGCTGGGAGACCGCGGCGAGCGTGATCGCGCTCAGCGCCCCGACGACCACGCCGGCTCGGTGATCCGGCTGCACGACGACGGGCGGGTGCCGAAGGACAATCCCTTCGTCGGGCGAAACGGGTGGAGGCCGGAGAAGTTCACGCTCGGAAACCGCAACATGCAGGGAGCGGCGCTGCATCCGCAGACCGGGCTCTTGTGGACCCACGAGCACGGGCCGCAGGGCGGCGACGAAATCAATGTGATCCGCGCGGGGCTCAACTATGGCTGGCCCGTGATCACCTATGGCGTCAACTACGGCATCGGAACCAAGATTGGCGAGGGCACGGCCAAAGAAGGCATGGAGCAGCCGCTCTACTACTGGGTGCCCTCGATCGCGCCCTCGGGCATGGCGTTCTACACCGGCGAGCGCTTCCCGCGCTGGAAGGGCAACCTCTTCGTCGGCGCGCTGCGCGACCAGATGCTCGTGCGCCTGCAGCTCGACGGCGAGAAAGTGGTAAAGGAAGAGCGCCTGCTGAAGGGCGTGCTGGGACGCATCCGCGACGTGCGCGCCGGGCCCGACGGCTTCATCTACCTGCTAACCGACGAGGCGCACGGCGTTCTCGCGCGCCTCGAGCCCGATTCTTGAGGCTGATGGGTGGCAGAGTCCGATGAGCGCTCGCGAGAGCCACACGCCGAGCGGTCCCGATGAATGCATATGATCTCGTGGTGATTGGCGGCGGGCCCGCGGGCTGGGGTGGCGCCAACGCTGCGGCGGCGTTTGGTAAACGCGTCGCGCTGGTCGAGCGGGAAGCGACGATTGGCGGCGCAGGATTAAACACCGGTACTCTGCCGAGCAAGGCGCTGCGCGAGAGTGCGCTACTCCTGTCCGGGTGGCGCGCGCGCAAGCTGCTCGGCATCGACGTCACGCTGGATCGCAAGGCGACGATGTCCGACCTCGCCTACCACGCCGCGCAGGTTCGGGAGGCGCTGGTCGGGGTGACCCAGGCGCGGATGCGGAGTCTCGGCGTCGCGGTGGTGCGGGGTGCCGGCAGCTTCGCCGATGCGCACACGGTTCGTGTCGTCGACGCGGAGGGTCGAAGCACGACGCTGCGCGCCGACATCGTGCTGATCGCCACCGGCTCCAGACCCGCACGTCCGGCTGGCTTCCCATTCGACGATCCCCGAGTCCACGAGTCGAACCAGTTGCTGGAGATCGATACGCTGCCCGAAAGCCTCGCCGTGGTTGGGGCGGGTGTCATCGGAGCGGAGTACGCGGGGACGTTCGCGGCGCTGGGCGTGGAGGTCCACTTGATCGACGGCCGCGACACGCTGCTGCCTTTTCTCGACGAGGACGTTTCCGCGGCGATCGCCGCCGGCATGCAGCGCAATGGCGTGCAGGTTCACTGGCGCGAGCGGGTGTCCTCGTGCCGCGCAGACACGACGTCAGGAATGCGACTCACGCTGGCGTCGGGGCGCGAGATTTGCGTGACCGATGTCCTGATCGCCGCCGGCCGAGTCAGCAACACCGACGATCTCGATCTCGCTGCCGCCGGCCTCACTGCGCACCGCAGGGGTTTGATCGAGGTCAACGAGGTCTACCAGACGGCGGTGCCGCATATCTACGCTGCCGGCGACGTTGTCGGTCCACCAGCGCTCGCTGGTACCAGCATGGAGCAGGCTCGCATCGCCGTGTGTCACGCCTTCGACCTGTTGAAGAAGGAGTTGGCGCCGTTACTGCCGATCGGCATCTATACGATTCCCGAAGCGAGCATGGTGGGCGATACAGAAACGCAGGTGCGCAAGTCCGGCGTCCCGTACGTCGTCGGTCGTGCCTCGTATGCGCACAACGCGCGTGGTTGCCTGATCGGAGATGACGGGGGCTTCCTGAAGCTGATCTTCCGTCGCGAGGATCTTCGGTTGTTGGGGGTACACGTCGTTGGCGAACAAGCCACCGAAGCCATTCACATCGGGCTGATGGCGATGCTCGCCGGCGCCCACGCCGACGTGTTCAATCGGGTCTGCTTCAACTATCCGACGCTCGGCGATCTCTACAAACACGCAACCTACCATGCGCTGTTGAAGCGCGAGGGGCGGATTCTCGACGAGACGCCAAAGCCGTGACCGCAGCCGATGTTCCTGCCGAACGAAGATAGCCGCGAGCCGCGACTGGGGCCCGCTGGAGGGCAGCCCAAGCTTGAGCCATGCCGAGCTGGAGATTGCGAACTACTTCAGCCTCGGAGAAACCGCCCGTTCGCGCCAGCACGTATTGGCGTTCGATGTATACACCTCCGATGTGCCGACCTGGAACAGTCCGACCACTATTGACGGCCGGGCCGGCTCCCACCGGCCGCCGGTCTTCGCCGGCTCGACGCTCGGCGGCCTCGACCGGCAGCGCGGCTTCGAAGCCAACCGCTTCAGCCACAAGGCGGCGATCAACTATCAGCTCGAGTACCGCCACATCCCGGTCGACAATCCGCTGGCACGGATCGAGCTGCTCGAGCCGCCGCAGATCAAGTGGATCCAGTACATCGCGTTCGTCGAGCTGGGCCGGGTGTCCGAGATGTGGCGCCTGGACCGGCTGCACGAGGCCATGAAAAGCTCCTACGGCGTCGGCATGCGCGCCAACGCGCTCGGGCTGGTGGTGCGCGTCGACCTTGCCTTCTCGGACGAAGGCTATCAGGTCCAAATGTTCCTCGGCCATCCATTCTGATTTACATAACTTTACCTGGTGGAAAAACTCGGCTTACCGTTTGTTCGCACACTCGCTTCATCCTTAAGAAGGAGAAGCGATGAACAAGTTCAGGCGTATTACTCTGGCCACTCTGGCCGGCGGCCTCGCTGCCGGCGTCGGATTCAAGGCGTTCGGTCAGGGCCGGCGGCACGGCTACGGGCCGATCGATCCGGCCAACCTCGACCGGCATGTCGACCGGATGCTCAAGCACCTCTACGCGGAGATCGACGCGACCGACGCGCAGAAGCAGAAGCTCGATCCGATCGTCAGGCAAGCCGCCAAGGATCTTGCGCCGATGCGCGAGAACCTGCACGCCGCCCGGCGTGAAGCGATCGAGCTTCTGTCGCAGGACAAGGTCGATCCGGCGGCGCTCGAAGCGCTGCGCGCCAAGCAGATCGGACTCGCGGACGAAGCTTCGCGCCGCCTGACGCGCGCCATGACCGAAGCCGCCGAGGTGCTGACCCCGGAGCAGCGCAAGGAACTCGCCGCGCACTTCGCCCGCCGCCGGCGCTGGGCACACGGCTAGGCGCATGTGGATACCGAGGTCGCAAACCGCGGACTCATCCGGCCGCCTTGGGTATATCTGGGCGCGATCGGCCTGGGTCTCGCGCTGCATAGCACGTGGCCAGTGGGGCTCGTGTCCGGTGCGGTGAGCGGGCCGCTCGGAGGTACCACAGTGCTGGTCGCCGTCGTGCTGTTCCTCTCCGCCGTGCGCACGTTGCGGGCCGCTGGGACCCCTGTGCCGGGTGATCGTCCTACTACCACGATCGTGCGCACGGGGCCGTACCGCTACAGCCGCAATCCCATTTATCTGGCGTTTTCGCTGTTCCACCTCGGCGTCGCATGCTTGGTCAACAGTCTCTGGCTTCTCGTCACCCTTGTGCCAACGGTGGCGTTGATGTCGTTCGTGGTCATCCCGCGAGAGGAGAGCCACCTGGAGACGCGCTTCCCGTCGGAGTACTTGCCTTATAAAGCCGCCGTGCGTCGCTGGCTGTGAAAGTTCCGATTGCCCTGCTGCTCACGGTGACGTGCGCCGGTTGCGGGAGCTGGACGGGGTTCGGGTTTCATACCGACGGCCCCGAAATGCAGCACCTCAAGCAGGTGCTGGCGCTCGTGCCGGGGAGCGTGGTGGCGGATGTCGGCGCCGGCAAGGGCGAGCTGACCTTGGCCCTTGCGGGCGAGGTGGGATCGAGCGGGCGCGTCTTTTCGACCGAGATCGATCCGAACCGCCTGCAGCGACTGCGCGAGCTGGCTGCGCGCGCGAAGCTCGGCAATGTGACGGTGGTCGAAGCGCGCAGCGCCGAGACCGGACTACCTCAGGGCTGTTGCGACGCCATCGTCCTGCGCCGCGTGTATCACCATCTCGGCGATCCATCGAGCATCAACGCAAGCCTGTGGGGTTCGCTGCGCCCGGGTGGCGTGTTGATCGTGATCGATTTCCCGCCACCGCTTTTCTGGAGCCGCGGCTCGCTTGGGCTGCCGGCGAGTGACGTCATCGGAGAGGTCACGGCGAGCGGCTTCGAACTCGTTCGACTCATCGACGACTGGCCGGGCCGGGGCCCGCTCGCCAGCTACTGCGTGGTGTTCCGGAAGCCAACGGTATAGTCGGCGTGTGGCCGAGAGAATCCTAGTGATCGACGACGATTCCCGACTCGCCGCGATGGTGTCGGAGTATCTGGAGTCCGCAGGCTACCGTGTGGCCACCGCAGCGAGCGGCGCAGCCGGGCTCGAGCGCCTGGCGAAAGAGCCTTACGACGCGCTGGTGCTCGATCTGTCGCTTCCTGACATGGACGGGCTCGAAGTGTGCCGCCGGCTGCGCAAAGGCTCCGACGTCGCAGTCCTCATGCTGACCGCACGCGGCGATGCGACCGATCGCATCGTCGGCCTTGAGCTTGGCGCCGACGACTATCTGCCCAAGCCGTTCGAGCCGCGCGAGCTCCTCGCGCGGTTGAAAGCGATCCTCAGAAGGCGAACCAAGCAAGAATCAGCAGATCCCGTGCTACGGTTTGGCCGGCTGGAAGTCGACCGGGACGCTCGCACGGTACACGTCGGCGGAAAGGAAAAGCCGCTCACCTCGTTCCAGTTCGCGCTCCTCGTGGCGCTCGCCGAGAACGCCGGGCGCGTACTCTCGCGCGACGCGCTGATGGACCTCGTCAAGGGCGAAAAGCTCGATGCCTTCGATCGCTCGATCGACGTCCATGTCTCGCGCATCCGCGCCGCGATCGAAGACGACCCGAAAAAGCCGCGCCGTATCATCACCGTCCGCGGCGCCGGGTATGTCTTTGCCCGACAACAGACCTGAATTCGGGGTCAGGGTCGGAATCATGTTGCCGCGTACGTGCGAACGTAATTGCGACCCTGACCCCGAAGTGCAGCACGTCTGATGCGCAGGCTTTACCTGCGGATCTACTTCGCGGTGCTCGCGAGCCTCGCGCTGTTCGCGCTTGGTGCCGGGGTGCTATGGCACGCCGTGGCCGACCCGCACGGTGGAGAGGAGCTTGCGGCGCTCATCGCGCGCAACGTGCTGCCGCCGCCGGGCGCTCCGCCGGCGGAGCAGCAGGCGGCACTCGAGCGCCTCGCGCGCGACGTACGCGCCGATCTTGCGTTGTTCTCGCCTGACGGAGCGCGCCTGGCATCGATCGGGAAGCCCCTCCCGATGCCCGAGCGCAGCGGCTGGCAGCCCGGCCGTGGCGGACCGCACTGGGCGACGCAGCTCGAGGACGGCCGCTGGCTGTCGGCGCGAATGTCGCGCCAGCGCCGCGGCGCAGCCTTCGGGCTGTCAGTCCTTGCGCTTATCCTGGTCGCCATTGCCGTCGGCGCGTATCCGGTGGTGCGCCGTCTCACCAAGCGCCTCGAGCGCTTGCAGCACGGCGTCGAGGCGCTCGGCGCCGGGGAGCTGTCGGCGCGGGTGAAGGTGGAAGGCCGGGACGAGGTGGCGCGGCTTGCCGAGAGCTTCAACCGCGCCGCGGTGCGAATCGAGGAGCTCGTGGCGGCACACAAGACGCTTCTTGCGAACGCATCGCACGAGCTGCGCACGCCCCTCGCGCGAATCCGCATGGCGCTCGAGCTCGGCAAGGACAAGCGCGAGGTGGAGCGGGATATCGCCGAGCTCGATGCGCTGATCGACGAAGTGCTGCTGGCGAGCCGTCTCGACGCCGTGGCGTCGCTCGAGAACATCGAGGAAGTCGATCTGCTCGCGCTCGCGGCGGAGGAAGCGGCACACTACGACGTCGAGGCCCACGGCGAACCGACGACGATGAAGGGCGATCCGCGGCTTATGCGCCGCATGATCCGCAATCTTCTCGAAAACGCACGCCGCCACGGCGCGCCACCGATCGAGCTCTCGGTTAGAAACCGGGAGCTGCGCGTTTGTGACGCCGGACCGGGCGTGCCGCAAGCCGATCGCGAGCGCATCTTCGAGCCGTTCAACTCGAAACTCGGCACCGGCCTCGGCCTCGCGCTCGTGCGACAGATCGCGCGCCGCCACGGCGGCGACGCGCGTTGCGAAGGAAACTGCTTCGTTGTGAGGTTCGAATGAAAGAGCATGAAACGCCCGAGGTCGACGCTTTCGCGGCAGAAGACCTTTGCGATCGTAGCGACCGCCTTCCAATCGTGCTGCTCGCGCTATCGCTCGCCCTCGTATTGGGCTGGGTACTTCTAGGTCACTAGCCTTTTGCGGTGCGCAGCGATCGCTTCGATTCCGTAGCCTGCCGGGGAGAGTTGTTGTAGAAAATAGGTCGGCACACTCACCGGAGGCAGCTTGCCCACGAACGTGCATGACGCTTATGCTCGCATTGCCGCGCATGCCGAAAACCCGATCTTCATCCACCTGGTACCGAGCGAGGAGGCGCTCGAGCGAGCCGCGGCCGCGCGCGGCCCGCTTGCCGGGCGGCTGTTCGCGGTCAAGGACAATATCGACGTGGCCGGCCTGCCCACCACCGCAGCCTGCCCGGGGTTTGCGTATGTAGCGAAAAAGACCGCGCCCGCGGTGCAGAAGCTACTCGACGCGGGCGCCGTCCTCATTGGCAAGACAAACCTCGACCAGTTCGCGACCGGCCTCGTCGGAACCCGCTCGCCCTACGGCGCCTGCCGCAACGCCTTCGACTCCGCGTACATCAGCGGCGGATCCAGCTCGGGCTCCGCCGTCGCAGTGGCGCTCGGCATCGTCGACTTCGCCCTCGGCACCGACACCGCCGGTTCGGGCCGCGTGCCCGCGGCGTTCAACAATGTCGTCGGCCTGAAGCCGACGCGGGGTCTCGTGTCCACGCAGGGCGTCGTGCCCGCCTGCCGCTCGCTCGACTGTGTTTCGGTTTTCGCGAGAACGTGCTGCGAAGCGCTTGAAGTCTTCAAGCTCATATCTACACCTTTCGACCCGGTCACACTTGGCTTCGATGTCGCGGTGCCTCGACAGCTGGAGTTCCACGGCGACCGCGAGTACGAGCGCCTCTTCTCCGACGCGCTCGCGCGCCTCGAGGCCCTTGGGGCTACGGTGTGCGAGATCGACTTCGCCCCATTCCTCGAGGTGCAGTCGTTGCTTTATGGGCCGTGGGTGGCCGAGCGCCTCGCGGAAGGGTTCCCGCTGGAGCACATGCTGCCCGTCACTCGCAAGGTGATCGAGTCGGGCGCCCGCTATTCCGCGGCCGACGCTTTCAGGGCACAGCACCGCCTCGCCGAGTTGCGAGAGAAATGCACTTTTGAGGACATCCTGATAGTGCCCGGCGCGCCGACGATCTACCGCATCGCGGAAGTGGAAGCCGATCCGATCGAGCTCAACTCGCGCCTCGGCCGCTACACCAATTTCGTGAACCTCCTCGACCTCGCCGCCATCACGGTGCCGGCGGGGTTCCGGGCCGCCGGCTTGCCCTTTGGCGTCACGCTTATCGGGCCGGCGTTCTCCGACTATGCGCTGGCTACGGTTGCCGCGCGCTTCCACGCAGATGGGGAGTTGCCGACGCCTGCGCAAGCCCGCGTACCAGCGCCGTAAGTGCGCCCTGCGGCGAGGCAAGCTCTTCCAGCACCGTGAAGTGATTCTTGCCCAGAAGAGCTGTCGGTTCGTTCTCGAGCAGCTTGGCGTACTCCTCGGATTGCCGGCGGAGCTCGGGCAGCTCGTCCGCACCGTAGGCAACAAGAAGCGGTTTTTCCGTACGACTCGGGCTGTTTCGCCGAGCCTCGTCCTCATCGAGCCGGAGCTTGTCGTTGATATAGGAGAGCCGCATCGGCTCGAGATCGTAGATTCCGCTGATCGCGAGCCCGCCCTTGGCCGCGGGATGGCTCATCGCCATCGCGGTGAGATGCCCGCCGGCAGACCAGCCCGAAACCAATAGCTGCTTGGGATCGCCACCCAGAGTGGGAATGCTCTTCTGCAGCCAAGTCAGAGAAGCATGGATCTCGGCGACGATACCATCGAGACGCTTCTGCGGAGCGAGCGTGTAGCCGATGAGCGCGACGTTGATGCCCCAGGCGAGCGGCCCCTCCGCGATGAAGGAGAAGATCTCCTTCGAGCGCATCTGCCAGTAGCCGCCATGGATGAAAGCGAGCACCGGCCCGTCGCGTCGCGAAACGAAGTAGTCGATGCGGTTGCGCTCCTCGGGCCCGTAGCGCAGGTCCATGCCTTCGGGATGCCGCGCGCGCAGCCGCGCGCTGCGCGCTTCCCATTCGGCGACGATGCGCGCGCTGTCCTTGACCGCGGCGCCGTTGTTGTAGGCGCCATCGAGCGCCGCCCGGTTCATTCCCCGATAGAGAGCCATCAGACTTTGAATGACGCGAGCGTTTCCCGCGCAAAGAGCTCTTCGGGCTGGAAGCGGCGCTTCGACAAGCCCTGTTCGTGGTGATAGCGCAGGAAGGTCTCGAGGGCGTTGCGATTCGGCTCCAGGCCGTACGGCCACCAGTCCTCGCCCATTTCGCGGCGCGCCTCCTCGAGCTCGGCGACGAGCCACGGGACCATGGCGGGCAGGGCGGCGGTCTGGTCGTAGAGCGCGTAGGCCTTCGCTTTCGCTCCGGCGAATGCTTTGTAGAGCGATTGCGCGACCCAGGGATGCGCAGCGTAGACGTCCCGGCGGATCACGACCGTGTGCATCGGCGGAAAGATCTTCGTGCGCCGGTAGTAGTCCTTCTCCACTTCCACGTAGTTCGCGAACAGGCGCTTGACCTTGTCGGGCTCCTTGTGGAACGTCGAGGGCGCTCTCGCTGTCAGCAAAGCATCAAGTTCGCCTTCGGCCAGCATCCGGGAAAGGGTTTGATTTGAACCAATGGAACGCAGTCTGATTTCCCGGGGTAGATCGAGCTTCAGCTTTTCATCGCGTCCAGGCTCTTCTTCGCCGCCGGAAAAATGCTCGACGTCGGTGACTTTGACGCCGTAGTCGTCCGACAGGATGCCGCGGATCCAGACGGGTGCGGTCATCTGGTACTCGGGGACGCCGATCCGCTTGCCCTTCAGCTCCTCGGGCTTGCGGATGCCGCACTTCGCCGAGACGAAGATGCACGAATGGCGGAAAAAACGCGACGGGAATACCGGGATGGCGATGAAGGGAGGATTGTCGGTACTCAACGAAGCGACGTACGACGAAAGCGACATCTCCGAGCAGTCGAACTCCCGGTAGCGCATCATCCGGAAAAACGTTTCCTCGACCGGCTGGTTCAGGTAGATGAGCTCGATACCGTCGGGCGAAACCGTCCCGTCCATGAGCGCGCGCGTGCGATCGTAGTCCCAGCAGGCAAGCGTGAGGCGTATCAAAGCAGCACTTCCTTTCCGCTGCGGGCCGAATCGAGAAGCGCCAAGCATACCTGCAGCGTCGCCATCGCCCATGCGCCGTCGTGGAGCGGCGCCTGCCCTCCGACCACGGCCGCGTACAGCTCGTCGATCACTTCCACGCGCGGAATCGTGGGGGCAGGCAGCGGCTCCAGGCGCTTGTCGCCGTCGGCGTAGATCATCACGCCGTTGGGGAGCGGGCGCAGGTCGGCCCTCTCGCAAGAGACGATGAATACGCCGAAATGCTGGTGCGCAACAGCGTCGGCTTGCGTGAAGTTCGCTCCTCCGTAGTTGCGTGCGTTCTTGACGGCCAGCTCATCTCCGCGCAAGGCCGCTCTCATCCCGCCGTGCGCAGCGGGATCTTTTTTCTGCCCCATCTCGCCGATCCAGCCCATGAATTCATCGGAGTCGAAATGGGCGTACCCGCTGTAGACGAGGCTTGCGAATACGCCGTTGTCGAAGCGAAGCTGGCACGACCACGCTGCATCGGCTGAGCGCTGTGGGTCGAAACTGCCGGTAAAGGCCCGCACGCTACGCACCCGCCCGCCGGCGAAGAGGCGCGTAATGTCTACTTGATGCGCCGCCTGGTTCTGCACCGCGGCGCGGAACTCCTCCGGCCGGCGCGGGCGATAGACCCAGTCAGTGAAGTCGAGCGCGGTAATCATTCGCGCTGGGCCGTAGGCACCGCTTTGAATCAACTCTCTGGTCCTGAGAACCGGTACGTCGAAACTATGGCTGTGCCCGACCAGGAGTTGAACACCGTTCTCCCGGGCAGCGTCGACCATGGCGCGGCACTCGGCGAGCGAAAGCGCCATCGGTTTCTCGACCAGGACATGCTTCTTGCGCGAGCAGGCGGACCGGGCATGCGCGGCGTGGAGCTCGTGCGGCGTTGCCACATAGACGACGTCCACTGCCGGGTCTGCGCAAAGTTCCTCTACTGAAGTGAAAGTCTTTCCCGCATAGTCTTGCTTGAAGCGCTGACACGCCTCCGCGCGCGGGTCGGCGGCGGCGACGAGCTCGACTCGAGGGTCGCGGAATGCCGGCGCCATGAGTGCGAACGCGCGGCCCAGGCCGGCCACCCCGATTCTCAGGGTTTTCATGTTATGTATACGGGCATGTTAACGAAGGCCGAGAACGAGCTGCTCTGTCGCGTCGAGGGCGCGGCGCCGATGGGCGGCATCATGCGCTGCCACTGGCTCCCGGCGTGCATGTCCGAGGAGGTGGCCGAGGCCGATGGCAAGCCGGTGCGCTCAAGGCTGCTGGGCGAGGATCTGGTGATCTTCAAAGACTCCGCAAGTCGAATCGGTGCTCTGGGCGAATATTGCCTGCACCGCCGCGCTTCGCTGGCCTTTGGCCGTAACGAGGAGTGCGGCCTGCGCTGCCTGTACCACGGCTGGAAGTTCGACGTCGAGGGCAACGTCGTCGACATGCCTTCGGAAGCGCCGGGCGCGGCGCAGCGCCTGGGCAAGAAGACCAAGTCCTACGCGGTGCGCGAGGGCGGTGGCTTCGTGTGGGTGTGGATGGGCCCGAGGGAAGAGTTGCGGGAATTCGAGCCGCCCGCCTGGGCGCCGAAGCCGGATATCAGGTACGCGATCGTGAAGATGCACGTGGCGTGCAACTGGGCGCAGGTACTGGAAGGCTCGATCGACTCGGCGCACAGCTCGACGCTGCATTCCACCAACATGCCGGCGGCGGCGGACGTTTACGGCTCGACCGCGACCGGGTCGGCATGGCTTCGGCCCTCGAACGACAAGGCGCCGCGCCTGCAGTTCGAGGCCACCGAGTACGGATTCCGCTATGCGGCGATCCGCAAGCCGATCAAGAACCCAGAGCGCGACCAGTACGTGCGCACGACGCTCTTCATCGCGCCCTTCACGGTACTTATCCCGCCGAACAACCAGTACAACCTGGCGCAGATGCTGGTGCCCGTTGACGACGTGAATACCATGTTCTACTGGATCGCCTGGCACCCCGACCCAGCGAAGGGCATCACGCAGCAGGCGTGGCGGCGCTTCTGCGCCGCTGAGGTGGGCGTGGACCTGGATGAAAACTTCAGGAAGACGAGAACTTTAGAAAATCGTTATCTGCAGGATCGCGAAGCCATGAAGCGCGGCGACTGGACGGGAATCGTCGGTATCCCGGCGCAGGACATGGCGATGTGGGAGTCGATGGGGCCGATCACCGACCGGTCCGAAGACCACTTCGGCTCGAGCGACCTCGCGGTGGCGCAGTTCCGCCGCATGATGGTCGCGGCAGCGCAGAAATTCCAGGGAGGCGCGCCGGCGATCGGCACGCAGAAGAGCGTGCGTTACGCGGATCTTGCGTCGTTTGAAGGCATCGTGTCCAGGAGCACCGACTGGCGCACGCTGGGAAATGCCTATTGCTTGGCGTAGGAAAGCGGCACCGCTCGTGCTCTGCCACGGTCGGCTGTCGCTGCGGCCGACGGGGCTGTCGTCAAGACTCGTGCCGCTAGTCCAAGTGGTACTGCAACCGCACCAGGACGAAGTTGATGCCGGGGTTCGGCTCGGTGATGCCGCCGTTCGACACGTGCTGCACGTGTACGCCAAGCGTGTAGTTGCCGCTGATAAATCCCACGCCGAGGTGCTCGGCGAACTGGAACGCGCTGCTAAGGGCGCGATCCGCACTGATGTGCGCCTGCACGAGGTGGAAGCCGAGCGCAGCCTCGAGGTAGAGCGAGCGACGCTCGATTCGGAACACCGGCGTGAAGCCCAGGTCGGCGGTGCTCTCTTCGCGGTTGTCCCAGACCGCGAGCGATAGGTCCCAGTAGCCCGCGAGGCGCCACTCGTCACCGGCTGGCGGCTGCTTTTTGCGCCATTTGTCAACGAACGAGATGCGCAGCAGGTTGGTGCGCTCGTTGCCGCGCCCCAGTTCCACCGATGCGCCGTCGAGTGCGAAAGCGGCCGGGCTCGCCACGATCAGCGTTGCGGCGCCGAGCGCGAGCGCGATTTTTCGTATCATTCGCCCCATCATGGCACAGTACGTTTACACGATGCGGCGGGTGTCGAAAACCGTCCCGCCCAAGCGGACCATTCTCAAGAACATCTCGCTCAACTTCTTTCCCGGCGCGAAGATCGGTGTGCTCGGGCTGAACGGGTCGGGCAAATCCACGCTCCTCAAGATCATGGCCGCGGCCGACGACAACTACGAAGGCGAGGTCGTCCGCATGCCGGGGATTCGCGTCGGCTATCTGGAGCAGGAACCGGTTCTTGAAAAAGACAAAACTGTCAGAGAAGCGGTCGAAGAATCGCTCGGCGAAACCGCGGCGGCGAAGAAGCGCCTGGAGCAGATCTACGCCGCTTATTCCGAGCCCGACGCCGACTTCGAAAAGCTCGCCGAAGAGCAGGCGAGGCTCGAGGCCATCGTCAACGCCGGCGGCGCAGACGAGATGGAAGTGGCCGCGGACGCGCTGCGTCTTCCGCCGTGGGAGCAGAAGGTGGACGTGCTTTCCGGCGGCGAGAAGCGCCGGGTCGCTCTATGCAGGCTTTTGTTGTCGAAGCCGGACCTGTTGCTGCTCGATGAGCCGACGAACCACCTCGACGCGGAAAGCGTGGAGTGGCTCGAGCAGTTCCTGCAGCGCTTCCCGGGCACGGTCGTCGCCGTCACGCACGACCGATATTTCCTGGACAACGCCGCCGGCTGGATCCTCGAGCTCGACCGCGGCTACGGCATTCCGTGGCAGGGGAATTACTCGAGCTGGCTCGAGCAGAAGGAAAAGCGCCTCGAGATCGAGGCGAGCCAGGAGGCGGGGCGCATCAAGGCGATGCAGGCCGAGCTCGAGTGGGTGCGGCAGAACCCCAAGGGCCGCGGCACGAAGTCGAAGGCACGGCTCGCGCGCTTCGAGGAGCTCTCGCAGTACGAGCACCAGCAGCGCAACGAGACCCAGGAAATCTTCATTCCGGTCGCCGAGCGCCTGGGCAACGAAGTGATCGAGTTCAAGGACGTGTCGAAGGGCTACGGCGATCGGCTTCTGATCGACAAGCTCTCGTTCAAGGTTCCGCCGGGCGCCATCGTCGGCATCATCGGGCCCAACGGCGCAGGGAAATCCACGTTGTTCAGGCTAATCACGAAAAGAGAGAAACCCGACAGCGGGACGATCGAGACCGGCAAGACGGTGAAGCTCGCCCACGTCGATCAGTCGCGCGATGAATTGTCCGCCGACAAGACAGTGTTCGAGGACATCTCGGGCGGCCAGGACATCCTCAAGGTCGGGCGCTTCGAGATGCCGGCGCGCGCCTATCTCGCACGCTTCAACTTCCGCGGCGCAGACCAGCAGAAGCCGGTCGGCCAGCTCTCGGGGGGCGAGCGCGGCCGGCTGCACCTCGCGCGCATGCTGATGTCGGGAGCAAACGTGCTCCTCCTCGACGAGCCCTCCAACGACCTCGACGTCGAGACGCTGCGCGCGCTCGAGGAAGCGTTGCTGGAATTCGCCGGCTGCGTGCTCGTGATCTCGCACGACCGGTGGTTCCTCGACCGCATCGCCACCCATATCCTCGCCTTCGAGGGCGACTCGCAGGTCGTGTTCTTCAACGGCAACTACCAGGAATACGAGGCGGACAAGAAGAAGCGGCTGGGCGAGGAGGCCGCGAAGCCGCATCGCATCAAGTACAAGGCCCTCAAGGCCTGATGTACGACAACTGGCTGGCCAACGCGGCGGTGGTCAGCGCCACGATTCTCACCGTGGTGACTGCGGTACTCGTGCACTACGAGGGGCTGATTTTCACCGCCAAGGTGGTCTTGGCGTACCAGGGTAAGCACCGCGTCAGGGTGCTTCTCGCCATCTCCTTCACCATCCTGCTGCACGTCGTCGAGATGTGGCTGTTCGGCCTGGTGATGTGGACGCTGCTGCAGTGGCCCGCCTGCGGCGCGATCGCCGGCGCGGACGACTCGCCGTTCTTCGACATGATCTACCTCTCGGCGATCAGCTATACGACGGTCGGCTTTGGCGACGTCGCGCCGATGGGTCCCATCCGCTTCCTCGTCGCCGCCGAGGCGATCACCGGGTTCGTTCTCATCGCGTGGTCGGCCTCGTTCACCTATCTGGAGATGGAGCGCTTCTGGAAGCAGTGAAAGGGTCAGGACCCTTTCCTGCACGCTACGCGAAGCAACGGAAAAGGGTCCTGACCCCCTTTTTCGGCCCCCTAGAGGAAGGGCGCGAAGAGGCGCGCCGCGCCGTCGCGCAGCTTGACTGGCAGGGAGCGCGCGTTGATCTCGTCCATCGTTACCTCCCGTGCGCCATTAAGCCGCGCCTGGACCAGGCCCTCCATGCGCGCGCCGAACTCGATGCTGTAGCACTCGACGTTCAGCTCGAAGTTGAGCCGCAAGCTGCGCGCGTCCCAGTTGGCCGAGCCGAGCAGCGTCCACGCGCCGTCCACCACCATGAGCTTGGTGTGATCGAACGGCCCGGGGGTCTTCCACACCCGGCAGCCGCGCTCGAGCACCTGCCAGAGCTGGCCCCACGCCGCCCAGTGCACATGGGGCAGGTCGCTGACAGAGGGCAGCAGGATGTCGACCGCGACCCCGCGCATCGCCGTCACGTCGAGCGCTGTGATGAGCGCGCTGTCAGGCACGAAGTAGGGCGTCATGATCTTTACCGAGCGCTGCGCCTGGTTGAGGCCGGCCACCATCGACCAGCGCAGCGGCTCGGTGCTTTCGTCGGGGCCGTCGTCGATGCAGCGCGCGAGCACTTCGCCCGCGGGCTCGCATGGCACGAACCACGGCGCTCCGCGCAGCACTTCATCGGTGGCGAAGTGCCAGTCTTCGGCGAACACTTCGGCAAGCTGCGGCACCACCGGGCCGCGCAGGCAGAAATGCAGGTCGCGCGACGCCGCCGGGGCGTCGGCGGGAGGCGGCTGCGGCGTCCAGTAGCGCCGATCGATGTTGATGCCGCCGGTGAAGCCGACCGTGCCGTCGACCACCAGGATCTTGCGGTGGTTGCGCAGGTGCACGGCGTTCATCCGCGCTGGCACGAGCGGCGGGTTGAACACGCCGAACGGCACGCCCGCGCGCTGCAGCGGCTTGGCCGGCGAGGTGCGCGTGAAGCGCACGTCGACGTCGTCGACTAGTACGCGCACGTCGACCCCGCGCTGCTTCGCGCGGATGAGCGCCTCGACGAACTGCGCGCCGATACCGGTGCCGTGGAAGATGTAGGAGGCGAGCATGACGGAGCGCTCCGCGCGGTCGATCGCCTCGAGCATCGCCGGATAGGCCTGCGCGCCGTCGACGAGCTCCTCGACCGAGTTCCCGGCGACCAGCGGTCGCTCGACGACGTTGTTCAGCATGCGCGCAAGCGGGGCGAGGTGCGTCCCGGGCGGCTCGCCCGCGATCACGTGCGGCTCGGCGCGCAGACGCACCATGTCGGCGCGCAGCCGCGCGGCGCGCCGCTGCACGCGGTTCACGCCCATCAACAGATAGAGAATCGGCCCGAGCGCGGGCATGACCCAGATCAGCACGACCCACAGCGCGGCGGAGCGCGACTCGCGCTTGTAGATCACCGCGTGACCCGACGCGAACAGCGCGGCCGCCAGAACTGCGAGGCCGAATGCAAGGTCGATAGGGTCGCGCATGAGTTTCGCGCGATGGTACAGAAAGTGCCCGCATCCGGCCGTCGTGACGGTGGTGGGCATCCGCCTCGGCCCGAGTAGGTCCGTTCGACGGCACGCCGGGTAACACCTGAGCGCCTCCCGGCCGGTAAGATCTCGCCGATGAGAGGCTTCTGGCTGCTGGTGGCCGCGGTGATCGGCGGGGTGCTCGTCTGGCAGGGCCATCCCTGGCTCGAGCAGCGGCGGGCCGCGCCGGCGGTCGAGGTGGTACCACGCGCCATCACGCCGGCGGGCGATCTGGCGGCCGACGAGAAGGCGACCATCGAGCTCTTCGAGCGCTCGAAAGGCTCGGTCGTGTTCATCACCACCACGCAGCTCGTGCGCGATTTCTGGTCGCGCAATCTCTTCAGCGTTCCGCGCGGGGCGGGCTCGGGCTTCGTGTGGGACAACGATGGTCACGTCATCACCAACAACCATGTCATCCAGGGCGCAGCCGAGGCCAAGGTGCGGTTGAACGACGGCCGCGACTACAGCGCAAGGCTCGTGGGCGCGAGCCCGGCGCACGACATCGCGGTGCTGCGCATCAGCGTTCCCGAGCGCCAGCCCGCCGCGCTGCCGATCGGCACTTCGGCCGACCTCAAAGTCGGGCAGAAGGTGTTCGCGATCGGCAATCCGTTCGGGCTCGACTGGTCGCTGACCACGGGAGTCGTGTCGGCGCTCGACCGCTCGCTGCCCGCGGAGGACGGACGCACGGTCATCGAGCACCTGATCCAGACCGACGCCGCGATCAATCCGGGCAACTCGGGCGGGCCGCTACTCGACTCGAGCGGCCGGCTGATCGGCATCAATACTGCGATCTTCAGTCCCTCGGGCGCATATGCCGGAGTAGGGTTCGCCGTGCCGGTCGACACGGTGAACCGCGTCGCACCGCAACTCATCGCCAAGGGCAAGTACACGCGCCCGGTACTCGGCGTCATTACCGACGAGCAGGTCAACCAGCTCCTCGGCAAGCAGCTCGGCGTGAAGGGCGTTGCGGTGCTGGAAGTGGAGTCCGGCTCGCCGGCGGAAGCGGCGGGGCTGCGCCCGGCGCGCACGGCGAAGGATGGGCGCATCGTTCCAGGCGACATCATTACCGCCATCGACGGCAAGACCGTGGACAACGTGGCGCGCCTCATCAATCGCCTGGACGAGCACAAAGTCGGCGACACGATCAAGCTCACCGTGCAACGCGAGGGTAAGCCGACGGAACTTACCGCGACTCTAAGAGGCGGATCCTGAACTTCGAGCGCCGGTGGGCGGTCCCTCGGATATGAGGATCGAGGAATACGCCCTTATCGGCGACTGCCAGACCGCTGCGCTCGTCGGGCGCAACGGCTCTATCGACTGGCTGTGCTGGCCGCGCTTCGACTCGGCGGCATGCTTCGCCGCGCTGCTCGGCAAGGCCGAGAACGGGTTCTGGAAGATTGCTCCTGCCGTGAATGCGGCCATGGGCAAGCAGAAATACCGCACCGACACCCTCATCCTTGAGACCGAGTTCGAGACCGCGGACGGCGCCGTCACGCTGATCGACTTCATGCCGGTGCGCAACCGGGAATCGGATCTCGTGCGCATCGTGGTGGGGCGGCGCGGGCGCGTAGCGATGGAGATGGAGTTCGTGCTGCGTTTTGATTACGGCGCCTCCGTGCCTTGGGTTACGCGCCTCGCGGACGGCAAGGGGCTGCGTGCCGTGGCGGGCCCGGACCTCGCCGTGCTCTGTGCCCCGGTGGCGCTCGAGTCACGCGACTTCACTACGCGCGCGCGCTTCGAAGTGGCGGCGGGCGAGACGCTCCCCTTCGTGTTGACCTACGCGCCTTCGCACCAGGATGTCACGGTGCGCATCGATGCGAATCAGGTGCTCGACGAGACCGAGCGGTTCTGGAAATCGTGGAGCGCGCGCTGCACGGTGGGCGGCGAATGGGCCGCTCCGGTGCGGCGCTCCTTGATCACGTTGAAGGCGCTCACCTATGCGCCGACCGGCGGTATCGTCGCGGCGCCGACCACTTCGCTGCCGGAAAGAATCGGCGGCGTGCGCAACTGGGACTACCGCTACTGCTGGCTGCGCGATGCGACGCTTACGTTGCTTGCGCTGATGAACGCCGGCTACTACGAAGAGGCGCGCGCCTGGCGCGAATGGCTGGTGCGCGCGGTGGCCGGCAGCCCCGAGCAGATGCGGATCATGTACGGCATCGCAGGCGAGCGACGCCTCACCGAGCTCGAACTGCCGTGGCTCGCCGGCTATGAAGACTCGAGGCCGGTGCGCATCGGGAACGCTGCCTCCGGGCAGCTGCAGCTCGATGTCTACGGCGAGCTGGTGGACACGCTGTACCAGGGCCGTAAGGGCGGTCTCGCTGGCCACGACATCGCGTGGGGCCTGCAGCGCGCGCTGCTCGCCCACCTCGAGAAGGTCTGGACAGAGCCCGACGCGAGCATCTGGGAGATGCGATCGGCGCCGCGGCACTTCACCTACTCCAAGATCATGGCGTGGGTGGCTTTCGATCGCGCGATAAAGATGGTCGAGGGATTCGGCGTCGCGGGCCCGGTCGAGCACTGGCGCGAGCTGCGCACTCGCATCCACCGCGACGTGTGCGAGAACGGCTTCAGCCGCACGCGTAATGCCTTTGTGCAGAGCTACGGCTCGGACGCGCTCGACGCCAGCCTGCTCCTCATCCCGATCACGGGGTTCTTGAAAGCTGAAGATCCCAGAGTGGCTTCCACAACGCAGGCAATTCGGCGCGAATTGACGGAGGACGGGCTGGTCCTGCGCTACCGCACCGACGACGCGCGCGACGGATTGCCGCCGGGCGAGGGCGTGTTCCTTGCGTGCAGCTTCTGGCTCGCCGACAACCTATGCATGCAGGGACGTTGGGCCGAGGCGCGCGAGCTCTTCGAGCGGCTGCTCGATGTCGCGAACGGCGTGGGCCTTCTCGCCGAAGAGTACGACCCGGTGGCGCGGCGCCAACTCGGCAACTTCCCTCAAGCGTTCTCGCATGTGGCGCTGGTCAATACCGCGATGAACCTCAGCGCGCGTGAGAAGCCCGCCGAGCAGCGCGCCGAGAAGAAAGCCGCCTGAATTCGGGGTCAGGGTCGAAATTCGTTTTTACGTACGTGAAAACAGAATTCGGACCCTGACCCCGAATTCGCAGTGCTAACATCCGCGGCGGAGGAGTCCGCCATGAAAGGCCTGTCGGCAGCACTCATTGCGCTTGCTGTTACCTTACCCGCTGCTGCGCAATATCCGGATCGCGTGGTAACGGTTCTGAACGGTTATCCCGCTGGCGGCAACGTCGACATTGTTACGCGTCAGCTGACGGAGGGGATGAAGGCGAAATTTCCCAGGGGCCTGGTGATCGTGTACAAGCCCGGCGCCGCCGGAGCCGTCGCGGTGACGGAGCTCGTTCGCAGCCAGCCCGACGGCTATACCATCATCCTGACCCCGCACTCCGCGCTCGTGATTGCCGCGCAAGTGCAGGAGCTCGCTTACAAGACGCCCGACGACTACGAGCCCTTCGCCAACGTCGTGTCGTATTACCCGATGCTTGCGGTGCGCACCGAGTCGCCGCACAAGACGCTGCAAGATCTGGTCGCCTACGCGAAGGCGAATCCGGGCAAAGTGAGCGTCGGCTCGCCCGGCGAGGGCACTTCCAGCCATCTCAACCTGGAAGAGCTGATGATCAAGGCCGACGTGAACATGACGCATACACCGTTCAAGGGGTGGGGCCAGTCGAGCCCCGCGCTCCTCGGCGGTCACATCGACGCGGTGGTGGCACAGCCCGCGGAGCTGAAAGGCCAGGTGGACGGCAAGCGCATGCGCGTGCTCGCGGCGTTTCAGCCGAAGCGCCACCCGGTGTTCCCAGACGTGCCGACCGCAAAGGAGGCAGGCTACGACGTGGCGAACGGCGTCTGGTTCCTGCTCATGGCGCCGAAGGGAACGCCCGCTCCCGTGCTCAGCTACTTGCAGGCCGCGGCGAAGGAAGCAGTCGAGGACCCGAAGTTCGTGAACGCGATGGCGGATAAAGGCATCGATGCGGACTACCGACCTGGCAACGTGCTGCGCTCGGACCTGTGGCGGGAGTACAAGGCGCACACCGACATCCTGCGCCGCATCGGGATGATCAAGAAGTAGAGCGCTTTTTTTCTAGCCGCGCTGGCCGCGGAACCCGCCGTTACCCTGAGGGCGGAAACCGCCGCCGTTACCCTGAGCCCGGAAAGCGCCGCCGTTGCCGGGGTGCCCTTCTCGTGCCCAGCCCTGCTGCCGACCCCATTGCTGCCCACTCCATTGCTGCCCGCCCCACTCTTTGCGCACGACGGGGGCGGGACCGCGTGTGTCCTGCCGCGGCTCGGCGCGAAGTTCGCGTCGCGGTTCACCGCGCATCTCTGGCCGGGACTCACCGCGAATCTCGCGCCGGGGTTCAGCACGAATCTCCCGCCGGGGCTCGCCGCGCGCTTCGCCTCGCGGCTCCGGCGCATTCTGGCGGACAACTTCGCGTTTCTGGCTCGAGAAGCCGCTTGCCGCCGGCATGTTGTGCTGCTGAACGATCGGCTGGCGCTGGGATTGCGGCACCGAGACGTGGGGCTTGACCACCAGTTGCTTCTGCGGCTGCCATTTGCCTGGCGATACCGCGTAATAGGGGACGTGGACCGGCTTGTGCACCACGAACACTTGGCGGCGATACCAGTCCGGCTTGGTGTAGAAGAAACCGTGTGCCACGAACACCGGGCGCGGCACCCACGGCCGCCAGAACACCGGCGGGTAGTATGGCCACCACCAAGGCCCGTACACCAGGTACGGGTCGTAGTAGTTCACGTAGACATAGTGCGTGCGCGGGTAAACCACGATCGCCTCGCCCTGCGGGTACACGACGTACTGATCGTTGCTCGAGAGATGCCCCGCCGCTTGCGCGCGCTGGCGCAACGCCTGGACGGTGTCCATGACCTGGACTTCCTGGTTCAAGAACGCCTCGCCCAGGTCGTGCAGCCACTGCGGGCTCTCGCCCATGCGCGCGAGCAGGTCGGGAAAAGCGACGAGCGCCTTGACGGCAGGATCCCACGGCTCGTTCTGCACCGCGCGCACGGCGGCGTCGCCGGAAAGGTGCGGATTGGCGCGCGACCAGCGCACCGCTTCGGCCACCTGCTCCGGATAAGTCGCCGCGATCAGGATCTGCGACACCACGCCGTCGGCCTGCAGCGCGATCGGCGCGAGCATCGAGTCGAGCTCGGCCTGGTTGTAGATCCGCTGAGCGTGAGCGGTACCCATCGCAAGGACCGCCCCAAGCGCAACAAGGATCTTCTTCATGGCGCCAATCTAGCCCCGTGCTCGCATTGCGTCTGTCCTAATGTGTAACCAGTTGTTGCCGTCCGGGCACGACTCCTGCGACGCGCCGCCCCATGAGTACCGCCGCGGGGGTCGTCGTCGGGCTGGTCCTTTTCTTCGCCATGGCGGTCACGAGCGTGATCGCGGTGAACGGGGCAAGCCATCGCGCCGAGAGAGCTGCGCCAAGGCCGGCCGGCGCCGCGGCCGGTGCCACCGCGGTCGACCCCGAACCCGAGGGCGAAGGCGACAAGTCCAAGTCGCTGCGCTCCCTGGACCTCGACGGCGACGGTCAGCTTTCGCTTGCCGAAGCGGCGGGCCATGCCGAGATCGTGCAGCGCTTCCACCTCGCCGATCGCGACCGTGACGGCAAGCTCACGCAACGCGAGTTCGATCGCCTCGCCAAGCGTCCGCCGTCGAAGGCGGGGAAGAAACCCGCGCGTCGCGCGCAGACGACGGGCTCAGGCTGACGAGGGCTTTCACCGGCAGATGGTCCGAGGCCCGCTCGGCGAGCGGGCTGCGATGCGCCTTGAGCGCGAGCAGCGCGTGGCGCGGACGCACCCACACGCGGTCGAGCGCAACCACGGGCCAACGCGCCGGAAACGACCACTCCGCGGGGGAGCGTCCGAAAAGGGCGTGCATCCAGCGCAAAGGCCGCCCGAGGGGCAACCACTCGTTGATGTCCCCCAGGACGATGACGCGCTCGCAGATCGGAGTTTCCCTCACCAGCTTCAAGATTTGCCGGACCTGGTAACGCCGCTCTGCGGGCCATAGCCCGAGGTGCGTCACGATGACGCGCACCGTTTCTCCCGCGACTTCGAGGTCGACGTCCAGCGCGTTGCGCGGCTCGCGCACGCCGTAGGTGAATCCCAGGCGGCGCACCGCGAGCACCTTGCGACGCGTGATGAGGGCATTGCCGAATGGGCCGTCATGTCGTGCGAGCGTGAGCCCGGGGATCGGCTGCATGCCGAGCTTGTGCGCGATGTAGTCGAGGCGGTAGTCGACCTCCTGCAGCCCCACGGTGTCGGAGCCGCATTCCTCGATGACCTTGACGATGCGCTGCGCATCCTTGCGCCCGTCCGCGCCGCGGCAGCCGTGCACATTGTAGGAAGCGATGCGCAGCGCTCCCCGTCCGAGCTCTGCGTCGAGCGCTCGCCAGTTAGCGAGGCTGTCCGGAAACTTGGCCATGCGCCCGCATCCGGCGCTCCATCCGGGTGAACCAGCGCTTCACCGCCCACGCGCCCGCCGCAAGCAGCGCGATCGCGCCGCCCACCAGCCACCAATTGACCGGGCCCGAGCCGGTCACCGCCGTTTCGATCGCGTCGCCGAACACGGTGGTGGTGACCGTACCGGGGAGCAGACCGACCGCCGTGCCGACGACGACGTGCCAGAGCTTCATGCGAATCGCGCCCGCAACGATGCTCTCGACCGCGAAGGGCGCGAGCGGAACTAGGCGCAGCAGCGTCATCGCCGCGAGGCCGCGCTTGCGCATGACTTCGATCATGCGATCCAGCTTCGGCCCCGCGAGGCGCCGTACGGTGTCGCGCCGCATGTGCAACCCCATGTACCAGGTGATCGCCGCGGCAGCGCAGATTCCCGTCAGGCTGTAGACGAAGCCAAGCCACGGGCCGAAGGCGATCACCGACGCGAGGGTGATGAGGGGTCGTGGGAACATCACGAGACAGGCCGGAGTGTAGGAAGCGATCAGCGCCCACGGCGCCCAGGGCTGCGCGCCAAACGCCTTCGCCCAGGCAACCGCGGCTTCCGCGGTCGCGATTTCCCGCAGCGGAGTGAACCGCCACATGGCGGCGAGCGCAGTTATGCCGAGCACGATGCCGGCAAGCTTGCCCCAGGCCGGTTTCTCGGGCGCCGCGACTTCGTCCGCGTGGCGCTCGGAGAGCAGCGTCTCGAGTGCGATGGGCTCCTCCGGGTCTGCGACCGCGGCGACGCTGAGGATCGGCTCGGGCCATTCCGGCAGGTCGTCGAACTGCCTCAGTGTGCGCGGCTGGTGGGCGAAGGCCGCAATCGCGCCGTTCAGGCTGCCCGCTTTGTCGAGCTCCTTGCGCACCCGCTCGGGGTCGGTGTCGAGATGCTCGCCGAGCAGGCGCTCACGCAAGCCGCGGATCGCGGCCGCAACGCGCGCCTGGCCGCGCGACTCGACCACCAGGTCGCACTCGGTGTCGAGCGCCATCGAGCGGCTGCTGAGGTTCGCCGAGCCGATGCGTACCCAGTCGTCGTCGACGATGATCAGCTTCGAATGCACGTCGATGCACGTGCCTTCGGCGAGCCCGGGCACGTGCGGGTAGTAGACGCGGAAACGGCCGAAGCGGTCCTCCTGCCGCAGGCGCCGGATCAGGCGCGTGCGCAGCACGTGCATCGTCGCTTCCTCGAGCCAGCCGTGCGAGAGCAGGCGCAGCACGAGCACCACCTCGGGCCCGTCGGGCTCGGCGAGCCGCTTCTCGAGCGCCTCGGCGATGCGCGGCGCGGTGAAGTATTGGTTCTCGATGTAGATCGTGCGCCGCGCTACGGCGATCATGTCGAAATAGAGCTTTTCGACTTCGCGTACCGCGGGCAACTCGCCGCGCGGCGGCAGGGTGCGCGAGACGCCGACATCGAGGCCGGTGAGGTCGGCCTCAAGCGCGGGCGGCCAGGGGTCGGAGTCACACTCGGCAGGCTTGAGCGCGTGGCCGGTGGCGAGTCGCCAGCGCTCGCGGGCAAGCTCGGCGAGGCGGCGCGCCGCCTCGCCGTCCACCGCCATCATGGTGTCGTGGAATGGCGGGTACGGATCGTCGTAGGCGGTCCGACGCGGATCATTCGGCAAGTGATCGCCACAGTCCCAGCGCCGCACGGTGAGATCGATGCCGCCGACGAAGGCAAGCGCATCGTCGATCAGCACGATCTTCTGATGCTGACTCGCGGCTACGGGGTGAGTGTCGTCGTAGCGCAGATGCACGCGCCGCGACGGCGTCCAGCCGAAGCCGTAGATCGGCGGAAACTCGCGGTCGCCGCCGAACACCATCGGGTAGTCCCAGTTGAGGACGTGGATGTGCAGCTGGCGCCGGCGGTGCGTCAGGTAGTTGAGGAAGTCGCCGAGCAGCGCCGGCGGCCCGCCTTTCGGCACCGGGTCGAAGTGCAGACGGGTCTGGCTGTTGAAGTCCCAGCCGAGGATGATGATGGAACGCTGCGCGCGAAGCGCAGCTCGGTGAAACGCCTCGAAATAATCCTTGGCGTCGACGAGGAACGCCGCTCGCTCGGCACGGGCGATTGCCCAACAGTTATATCCGAGCCGCAGGAGGCTTCGCTGCGAGCCGCGCGGTGATGGGCGCTCGAGTGGCTCCGGTTTCACGCGCGCGCTGCGTGCGCGCTTGCGCAACCTGCCATCGAGGTAGAACACACTACCCATTGCATTAGTGCCGCGGCGTGGGTGCGCTCGCGGGCGCGATCGGCGTTGCGCGCTCTAGCGTGGGAGGCGTCGAGCCGGTGCCGGATGCGCTAGTCGGTCCGGTGGGCGGGGTCGGGCTGCGGCTCGTGGCGCCTGCCGGTAGAGGGCTGTCGCTGGTGTTGAAACGCGGCGCGGCAGGCAGCTGAGTTGCGGCCGAGGACGACTGCAGGCTCATGGGAGACGCAGCTTGCACCTGCACGGCCGGGCTGGGATTGTTCAGAGTATTCGGGGAATTGAGCAGGCCGGGTAGCTGCGCGCCGCCGAGCACGGTAGGTACGGTGCCGCCCGTGAGCGAAAGCGCGATCCGCTCGGCGCTCGGCGCGCCGATGCCGAGACCGATGAGCCGCTGGCGGGCCGTTTCGAGCGTCTGCGCAATCTGCTCCGGCGTCAGCGCAACGGCGGGCGTAAAGCCGACGATCTGCGCCGAGCCGTCGGGCAGAACGGACACGAGCTGCACCGGAGTGCCTTGCGCGAGCCCCGTGACGAGGTTCAGGAAGTTGCTTTGCGAGCCTGCGAACGCGACGAGTTGTGGCGCTAGACGCTGCACGCTTAGTTCCGGTGGAACGGCGGTCTGGGCAAGGGCATCGTGACAGCCTATGGCGAGCGCAGCTACAAGGGCGACGCAAAACGGCGACGGCATCGGGGCCTCCTTTTAGGCGCCCTTGAAGCACTTTTCGTTCCCTAACCGAATTCGGGGTCAGGGTCGAAATTCAGTTTTCGCGTACGCAAAAAACGAGTTGCGACCCTGACCCCGAATTCGGTTCAGGTTTTGAAAGGGAAGCCGCCGCGACGGTACTGGATCATCAGCCAGCCGCCGATCATGCCACCGAGGTGCGCGAAGTGCGCCACGCCGGCCGCGGTGCCGGTCACGCCGAACACCAGCTCGAGCGCGGCGAAGAGGATCACGAAAACGCGCGCCGGCAGCGGGATCGGCGGAAACAGGAGCAGCACCCGGCGGTGCGGGAAGTAGACGCCGAACGCGAGCAGCAGACCATAGATGCCGCCGGAGGCGCCGACCGTGGGGTAGGGCGGGGCGCCCATCCAGCCCGTGACCGCAAGATGCGTAAGCGCCGCGGTGACCACGCAACCGAAGTAGTACAGGAGAAAAAAGCGCGAGCCAAAAAGCCGCTCGACCTCGGAGCCGAACATGTAGAGGCCCAGCATGTTGAAGAAAATATGCGCGAAGCCACCGTGCAGGAAAGCGTAGGTAACAAGCTGCCACGGCGCGAACTGCGACTCGAACCCGCCCGGAGGCCAGAGCGCGAATTCGTCGAGCGAGAGCACGCCCAGCCCGCTGAGCAGATATATCGCGATATTGGCGACGAGCAGCGCCTGAGTGACAGGAGGCAAGGTTAGCGGCTCGCTTTCAGCGCTTCTCGCACGCGATCCGGGTAGTCGCTGATGATGCCGTCGACCTTCATATCGAGCACGCGGGCGATGTCGGCGGGATTGTTCACCGTCCAGGGAATGACTTGAACCCCGAGCGCGCGCGCCACCGCCAGCGCGCGCGCATCGAGGTCGCGGAAGTCGGGCGACCAGATCGCGCCTTTTGCCTCATGCACCATTCTCGGCACCGCCTCGCCCTTCTTTCCGGAAGTGAGATACGAAGTGCTGACGAGCGGGGCTTCACGCTGCACCACCGCGAGCGTACGGAAGTCGAACGACTGGATCGTGGTGCGTCGCTCGAGGCCCGCCTTGCGCACCTCGGCGAGCAGCGCGCGCGCGAAGGGCTCCGGCGCGAGCGTCTCGTCGGGCGCCTCGGGCGAGAGCTTGGTTTCGATGTTGAAGCGCACCGCCGTGCCCTTCACGAGCTCGAAGAGATCTGCAAGGCGCGGGATGCGCGTGCCGTCGAGCGGCGTCTGAGTTGCGAACTGCTTCGCGTAGTCCGATCCCGGTCGTATGCGGCCCACATCGTAGCGTTGGAGCTCCGCGTACGTGAGCGAATGGATCGTCGGCCCGGGCGCCGCAATCCACCTGCCGTCGGCGTCGCGCGCGAGGTCGGAATTCAGGCGGCGGTCGTGGTGGATCACGACCACGCCGTCGCGCGTCACGCCGACGTCGAGCTCGAGCGTGTCGACGCCGATCACGAGCGCGCGCTCGAAGCCCGGCAGCGTGTTCTCAGGCGCATGGCCGCGCGCGCCGCGATGGCCCTGGAGGTCGAATGCTGGGGTGCTTTGAGAAAGCAAGACCATTAACAGCAAAGCCTGGTTTATAGGATCACCTGGGTTTGGATAGTGAGCGAAAGAAGCTTTCCGCCCGAGTCGGTGATCCGGGTTTGCCAGACATGCGTGCGCCTGCCCTTATGCAGCGGTGTCGACTCCGCGCGCACAACGCCTTTGAACGCGGCGGCGAAGAAATTAGTCTTCGATTCGAGCGTCGCGGTGCTCTGCCCCGGCTCGAGGTTTACCACCGTTCCGGCAGCGCCGATCGTGTCGGCGAACGCCATCAGCGTGCCTCCGTGCAGCGCGCCGGTCGTGGTGAGGAGCTCCGGCCGGACCTCGAGCTCGGCCACGATGCGGTCCTTCTCCGTCTGCACGAAGCGGATGCCGAGATGCTTTACCAGGCCGCTGTTCCACTCAAGCTGCATCGGTCATCCTCCGGACTTGTGGTGCGTTGCTCCCGGTATGGGGGAGGACCATGGGGAACAGGCACCGCGAATAATCAGAATCCGCGGGCGACGCGTTGTGGTCGACGCTGACTTGGCCAAACTGTATGGCGTGCCAACGAAACGGTTGAACGAGGCAGTAAAGCGTAACCGCGCGCGCTTCCCGCAAGAGTTCGCATTTCAATTGACACCCGCGGAACTTGCCGGTCTGAAATCGCAGAACAACCTCTCCGCGTCAGAACTAGTTGATTCACAAGACAATAATGAGAACCGGTCGCAAATTGCGACCGGTTCCCAGAAGCATCGAGACCCCCGGCACAAGCCGTGGGTGTTCACCGAGCACGGCGTGCTGATGGCGGCTAACGTGCTGGGCAGTAGCCGTGCAACCGAAATGAGCGTTTTCGTTATCCGGGCGTTCATCCGACTGCGCGAGCAGGTGGCAGCCAATAGCGCGATCCTCCAGCGGCTCGCCGAAATCGACGCGACCTTGCTGCAGCATGACTCCGCTTTACGCGACATCTACCGGAAACTGCTCCCACTGCTCCAGCCTCCACCCGATCCGCCGAAGCGCCGGATTGGCTTTCACTCGGCGTAGTCCCGCGGCGTCAGTCATCGAGCTCGGGATACCGGCGAAAGATTCCGTACTGATTGAACGCGACGCGCCGTTTCGAAGAGAGATACGCGGCGATGCGCGGCCGCGCTGCGACCCGGTCGTGTAATTTCACCAGCCCTTTATGTTTCTTCTCGACTCTTGCCATCGCTTTCGGAAACGCGTAGCGCAGTCCCTCGATCATCTGGAATAGCGAAAGGTGCACATACGAGAAGCGCTCGTCTACCGCGCGCTGGAAGTAGCGCATGAACTTAGGCAGCCGCTCGGCGAGGAAGATGCGTGCGCGCCGCAGCGCCTCGGGTTTCTGCGCCTCGTAATAGAGGCCAGAGGCGATCGGGTGGTGAGTGTCGTGCACCTCGGCCAACCAGTCGGCGATAGTGAGCTGCAGGCCATGGAGCCGCAGGCGGCCGGCTTCGCTCTTCGGGGCGAGGCCCAGGCGCAGGCGGGGTCCAAGATACAGAAGGATATTCGCGGTCTGCGGGATGACGAGCTTCCCGGCTTTGAGATAAGGCGGCGCGAACACCCTTGGCTCGTCGGCAGGGTCCTTGTTGATGTAGGGCGCACCGGCATCCTCGAGCGCGAGCCGAACGAACTCGCCGCGCCCCTGGATGGAGGGCCAGTAACAGAGCTCGTAGCGCATGCTCCGAAAGGTACATGAGCGCACGTCTGGGCGGGCATGCCGTTTGCACAGCAATCATGATGGCCCCAGCGACCGTAGTCTCCTGCAATACCTGCGGCCTAGTTCAGGCGATGGACCGGCTGCCGCCCGGCGCCGCTGCCGAATGCACCCGGTGCGGCTCGTTCATCACGGCCAGCTCGAGCCGCGGCCGGCTCGAGGTGGTCGCTGCGCTGTCGCTGGCCGCGCTGGTGCTCTACGTGCCCGCCAACGTCTATCCCATTCTGAAGATGCATCTGCACGGCTCCTATTCCGAGAGCACCGTGTGGGATGGCGTGGTAACGCTCATGACGCACAACGAGTGGGCGGTGGCGGTGATTGTGTTTCTGGCGAGCATGGTGATTCCGCTGGTGAAGCTCGCGGGCCTTTTCGCGCTCGTGCTGACGGCGCGCATGGGCTGGAGCCGGCATCTGCGCGAGCGCACATGGCTCTACAAGTTCATCGACGCGATCGGCCCGTGGGCGATGCTCGACGTGTTCCTGCTCGCCGTGCTGGTCGCGCTGGTGAAGCTCTCCAGCTGGGCGAAGGTCATCCCCGGTCCCGGTTTGCTCGCTTTCACCGCGATGGTGGTGCTGACAATGCTCGCTTCGGCGGCGTTCGACCCGAAGCTCATCTGGGAGCGGCGGTGAGCGGCGAAGAGCTGCCGCGGGCGAGAATCCGTCGCCGGCGCCTGTTCCGGCTGGTGTGGGTGGTGCCGGCGGTGGCATTCGCAGTCGCCGTGTATCTCGTGTGGCAGCACCTGCGCACGCTCGGGCCCGAGATCGCGATCCGCTTCGACGACGCGAGCGGCGTGCGCGCGGGGCAGACTCCGATCATCTATCGCGGCGTGCAGGTGGGCGAAGTCATCGGCGTCGGCCTGACGCCCGAGCGAAACCGGGCGCTCGTGCGCGCGCGCCTGCGCAAGTCATCGGCGCCGCTCGCATCCGAAGGCGCGTTGTTCTGGATCGTGCGGCCGCAGTTGAGCCTGAACGAGGTGACCGGGCTGTCGACCGTGCTGAGCGGGCCGGAGATCCACGTGCGGCCAGGCAAGGGTGAGCAGCTCCAGACCGAGCACACGGGCCTCGACGCCGCGCCGGTCGGCATCGGCGTGCCGGGATTGCGGCTCGTGCTGCGCGCCGAGCGCCCTGGCGGGGTCCGGGTCAACACCCCCGTAAACTATCGCGGCGTTGAGGTCGGCCTGGTGCAACGGCTCGACCTTGCGCCCAACTCCGCCTCGGCGGACATCCACATCCTGATCTACAGCCGCTACGCGCCGTTGGTGCGCGCGGGCTCCGTGTTCTGGAACACGAGCGCCGTGCATGCGACCGGCAGCATCCTGAAGGGCATCGAGCTCGAGCTCGAGTCGCTGCGCACGCTTTTCACCGGCGCGATCGAATTCGCGACCCCGAGCGAGAAGGCGCCGCGCGCGCAGGCGGGCACCGTTTTCTTCCTGCACGACAAGGCGAAGGACGAATGGTTAAACTGGTCGCCTAAGATTCCGCTCGCGGAAAAGTGACCTTCGTTCTCGTTCACGGCGCGTGGCACGGCGGCTGGTGCTGGCGTTTCGTGCGCGATCTTCTCGAGAAGTCGGGCCATCGAGTCCATGCCCCTTCGTTGACCGGCCTCGGCGAGCGCAAGCACCTCGCACGGTCGGACATCGATCTCGACACGCATATTGCCGACATCGTTTCGCTGCTCGAAATGGAAGATCTGCGCGACGTGGTGCTCGTCGGCCACAGCTATGGCGGCATGGTGGTTACCGGCGTTGCCGAACGCGCGCCCGAACGCATCGCGCGCCTCGTCTACCTGGACGCGTTCGTTCCCGACGACGGCAAGTGTACGCTCGACTACGTGGTGCCCGAGCGCGCCGCGCGCATGCGCGAGGAGGGCCAAAGCGTGGGCAGCATCACCCCGCCGCCGCTCTCGCTTTGGGGGCATTCAAGGCGGGAGCAGATCGACTTCATCAAGCCGCGCGAAGTGCGGCATCCCTACCGGACGATGTCGCAAAAAATAAAGCTTTCCGGAAAGGGGCAAAGCATCCCGAAAACCTTCATCTACTGCTCATCGCCCGCCACCGGCTCGTTCGATCAGTTCGCCGCGAAGTACCGCAACGATCCATCCTGGAGATTCTTCGAATTGCAGACCGGACACGACGCGATGATCCTCATGCCCGCGCGCGTGGCAGAGCTCCTGCAGCACTAGAAACAAAAAGGGGTCGAAGCGATGGCTCCGACCCCTCAAGTTACTGCTCCCTGAGCGTTATTTCGGGTTCTTGCGCTTCCACTCCTGCCAGGCGCGCCACTCTTCGAACTCCTGGCGCTCCGAGCTGCTGGCCGATTCACGCCACTTCTTGAACTCTTCCTGCTCGGCAGCGGTCATCGGCGGAATGCTCGCGGCTGCAGCGGCACCAGCAGGCGCGGCGGCTTGCTGGGGCGCCGCGCCTGCTTGCGGAGCAGCCTGCTGCGCAGCCTTGTTCTTTCCGCTTAGATCAATGTCCCAGGTCAGATCGCCGAAGAGTCCTGGCCGGCCCTCGCGCATTTCGCGCTCGTAGGCCGGTCCCGGCGGCGTCGTCCCTGAGGGGCTCGCCGCGCAGCCGGCAAGGCCGGCTGCGACGACGGCTACAGCGATAAACCTTGCCTTCATGCCTTAGAACCGGATGCGGGTGCCGATAGCTGCGACTTGGATGTCCTCGGCACTCACGGTTGTACCCGCGACTCTTGCATCCAGCGTGTACTGGTGCAGGCCGACGTAGAACTCGGCCCAACGGATCGGGTTCCACACGTAGCCGATACCGATCGCATCGCCTTCATCCCCGTCCGCGAATTGATCGTTCATCTGGCCATAGCTCACTGCAATGGCGTGGTTGCCCCACTTGTAGCCAACCTTGCCCCACATGTGCGTGCCCGTTACGCCACCTGGAATGACACCCTTGGCCTCGGTATAAGCGAACGTCAGGTTCAAGCCCGAGGTATGCAGCCAGGAGATCGAGCCGCCAATGGTCTCGTTATTGTCGCCTCCCGGAACAGTGTTGGTCTTCTCCTCCGAATAGCCGATCGCGGCCTGGAGCTCGCCCGCGAGCTTGCCGCTCCACCAGATCGAGGCTTCGTTCACTTCACCATTGGCGGACTTTTGGCCGGTACCGACTTGTGCCCGGAACCCGCCGAAGACCGGCGTCGTGTACATCACGCGGTCGTAGCGGCTCTCGAAGTCGAAGTTATTGTGCGTGGTGCCGAGGGTGCGGCCACCAACGGTACCGCCAGACGCGGTGCGCCAGAGCAGCGAGCCGCCCCAGTCGCACACGCACACGCCGTTGGCGAGGCCGGTGCCGGAGAGATCGATAGTCGAGGCGTCGTCGGCCGCGCCGGAGCCCTGGCCGAGATTAATCCGGCCCCAGCCGCCTTCGACGAAGACATCGAACCAGCGCTCGGCTACGCCCGGGTTATTGGTCGGGGCGGTCATGCTGACGGAGTCGGACGAGTTCGATTGATACTCCACTTCGAACCGCGCGCCCGCGCGCAGCCCGGGCGCGACTTGCGCCGAGCCCATGATGCCGAAGCGCGTGCCGCTCGGCTCGCCGTCGACGAAGAACGTCTTGCTCTGAAAGCCGTCGTCGGCAAACATCAACGCCCGGTTGACTTGCCCGTACAACTGGATTTGCAGGTTCTGGCCACTTTGGACTGTCGTGGGCTGCTGCGCTTGAACCGCGCCGGCGCCCACCAACATCGCGGCGCCTACCGCTGCTGCCAACTGAGTTTTTTGGTGCTTCATAAGTCCCCTTCGTTTGTTCGTGATCCGTTGGAAACCCGGTCAAGTAGCCCCGGGGCGCGACGGATTATAGGGAAAGTCATGGGGAATCCATCACAAGCCCCTAATTTGTGTTGTTTTTTCGCATCAATTGATGCACCGCTCAAGTGCCGACCGGACCCCTGTCACTGCGTTGCACTACCACCGTAGCTGCCCTTGGGCGGCCATCGGAGCGGAAATCCGGCCGGTTGGAGACGGCGTGCGGCGCGTCAGGGTTGCTGCGTTCGCTCGCAGGCTCGCCGGGGTCTGGATATTGAGGAAGAGGCTCCGGCCATCGGGCGACGTGGTCGCGCCGGTGATCTCGCAGCGGGCAGCCCCGGTGAGGAAGCGGCGGATCTCACCGGTGGCGGCAGCGAGCATCCGGCTGTTGGCGATCTTCGCGTAGGGGCCCTGGTTCAGCGCGCTGGTGGAAACATCCGTCTCGATCCAGAGCACGCCGCGCGGATCGAACCACAGGCCGTCGGGGCTTCCGAAGCCCTTGTCTTCGCCGGCGAGCGCGAACATATCCAAGCGGAACTTGATTACATCGAGCTGGTTTATAACCGGCGCCGTCTGCACCAGGCGCTCGGCTATGTGAGCCCGGTGGACTTTGAAAGTCGGCACGGTGTCTCTTAATTACCGTGTCCGGGAAACCCGGGTCAGCTCACCCTGACCCCGAATTCGGCTATCAGAATTTCAGCGCTCGCTGGATCGCCGGGCGCGCGGCCATCTCGGCGGCCCAGCGCGCGGCGTTCGGGAAGCCTTCGACGAGCTCGGGCAGCGCGGTCTTGCAGCGCGCGTAGCCCGCGTAGAGAGAGAAGTCGGCGATCGTGAGTTCGTCGCCTGCGGCGTATTTCTGCTTGGCCAGGCGATCGTCCCAGACCTTGAGGTATTGCTTCCAGCGTCCCTTGAAGAGATCCGCGCTGGGGCCGTGGGGCTCCTTCGAGCGCACGATCTGGAAGATCGCGCCGAGGGTGGGCGTCATGTCGGTCGACGCGCTCATCAGCGCCTGCCAGAACATGGGACGCGCCGTCGGGTCGTTCGGGATGTATTTGCCGGATTTTTCCCCGGCGTAGACAAGGATGGCGGAGGACTGCGACACGGTGACTGGTTTGCCGCCCGGGCCTTCCGGGTCGACGATCACCGGAATTTGCGCATTGGGATTGAGCGCCATGAATTGCGGCGTCTTGTTCTCGCCTTTTTCGAGCGCGATAGGGTGGAGCTTGTACGACAGCCCGCATTCCTCGAGCGCGATACGGGCGCGAATGCCGTTCGACGTTCCTGCGGCGTAAAGGTCGATCATTCTGAAACCTCCTCTGATGCGCGGATTCTAATGTCGGGCTGACATAATTAGGGATGGCGAAAAAGCGCGCTCCTGCGAAACGCCGACCGCGTAAGGCTAAGCCGGGAACGCGGGGGCTTCTGCCCGCCGAAGCGCGCCTCGAAAGCCTGAGCGGCGAAGCAAGAGAAGTGGCCGAACGGGTCCAGAACGTCGGAGGCGAGCTCCTTGGGTCCTATAGCGATCCGCTGGGCAAGCAGCCGGTGCTGGTCGCGATCCTGCCGATCGAGAGCGTCGAGCCGACGCCGTTTCAGCGCGACCTCTCTCAGGTGCATCACCGCAAGCTTGCCGATGTGCTGGATCGCACCGGGATGTTCCTGGACCCGATCATCGCGGTCACCGCGCCCGAGAAGGGCTTCTGGACACCCAACGGCATGCACCGGCTGATGGCGATGAGACGCCTGGGTGCGCGCGCGATTACCGCGCTCGTCGTACCGAAGCGGGAAATCGCATGGCAGATCCTCGCGCTCAATACCGAGAAGGCGCACAACCTGCGCGAGAAGGCGCTCGAGGCGATCCGTATCTACCGGGGTCTGCTTGATGAAGACTCAAGCCGGTCCGAGGCCGGGTTCGCCTTCTATTTGGAGGAAGCTTCGCTGGTGACGCTCGGGATTTGCTACGAGAAGAACCACAAGTTTGCCGGCGGCGCCTACAACCCGATCGTGCGCCGCCTGGAATCTTTCTCCGAACAGCCGATAGGAAAGGCGATGGCGGTCCACGAGAAGCATGCCGGCACGCTTCTGGACCTCGACGAGCGCGTGAGCGAAGCGGTCAAGAAGCTCAAAGACAAGGGCTTCGTCAGCCCTTACCTCCGCAGCTTCGTGGTCGCGCGCATCAACCCGCTACGCTGGATCCAGGGCGATCCGCCGCCGCTCGATGAGGTCCTCAAGACGATGCGCGACAGAGCCGCGCGCTTCAACGTCGACAAGATCAAGCAGTCGGACCTCGCCAACGTCGGCGGCGCGCCCGACGAGGACTAATCGAATTCGGGGTCAGGGTCGAGATTCGTTTTTGCGTACGCGAAAACTGAATCTCGACCCTGACCCCGAATTGGTTAGCGGTCTTGGGTAGCGCTGATGCCGCCGAGCGATACGTCGAGCGGCAGGGATTCGCGCGAGGCATGCCCGCTGTCGGTGGGCGCTTGCGGCCGGCTGCCCTTCTTCGGACGGCCCGGCCGGTAGCTCGAGAAGATCTTGAGCGGCGGGACGACCGGCGGCTTCTCGAGGAAGCGGCAATCGGACTCGGTCGGCACGCTGACGGTCGCGCCGATGCGCTTGCCGCCGACGAACACGGTGTAGCGCAGCATGTGCGCGGAGTTGGGGATGGGGTGGGCGATGATGTCGTACTTGCCCACCTTGAAGCGCCGGCGCTCTACGGTCGGGATGCTCATGCGGCCGCCGCGCGCTTGTTCTTCATTGCGGAACTCCTCGCGCCGCCCTTGGGCCGCGCCTTGAGGATCTCGTCGCACAGCCCGACGATTTCCGCCTCGCTCAGCCGCTCGGCGTTGTCGCGCAGCTGCCGAACTTCGGCGGTGCTCAGCGCTTCTATCCTGTCCCTGGTCCAGACCGCAGCGCGGCCGGGTCGCACAAGTCTCATCGTCAATATCGCTTTCCCGAGTTGAATTCAGCCTTCAAACGCGCCACTTTTTTCCGCAGAGCCTCGATCTCGGCGCGTACCGCCGCCGCCTGGCTCATGATTTCCTCGCTCGGCCCGTCCGGCGCAGCGAACGGATCCTCGCGCGCGATCCGGGCCATGATGTCCCGATAGCGCTGGGCGGCGGAGTTCCACTTCTCGATCAACTGCTGCTCCTGCTCGCGCCAGGCTTTGCGCTTGTCCACGATGTCCTTGTCGCGCCCGCCGGAGCGGGCGTCGGGATCGGAGGAAACTGCGGGATAGGCGTGCACTTTATCACATTTCCGAGGAAAATTCGGAACTTAGTTCAAAACTGGGATGAGCCACGAGCCCTTCCGCCTGCAAGTCCCGGAGCGGTCGATTTCCGACCTGAAAGAACGCCTTGCGCGCACCCGCTTCCCGGACGAGCCACCGCTCGAAGGGTGGCAGACCGGAACCTCGCTCGCCTACCTGAAGGAGCTGGTCGACTACTGGGGCACCGGGTTCGACTGGCGCCTGCAGGAAGCCAAGCTCAACGGCTTCCGGCAGTACCGCATGGAGATCGGCGGCATCCGGCTCCACTTCATCCACGAGCCGGGCCGGGGGTCGAGCCCGATCCCGCTCCTGCTGATGCACGGCTGGCCGGGATCGGTGTGGGAGTTTCACCGGCTTATCCCGCTCCTCACCGAACGCTTCACCATCGTTGCGCCCTCGCTGCCGGGCTTTACGCTGAGCTTCACGCGCGGCCAGCCACGCTTCGGGGTGGAGGAGATGGCCGATGTCTTCGCCGAGCTGATGCGCGTCCTCGGTTACGAGCGATTTGCCGCGCAGGGCGGCGATTGGGGCGCGTTCATCGCGGCGCGGTTGGGCTACGCGCATGCGAGCCGGCTTCTCGGCATCCATCTCAACTACCTGCCCGTGCGGCGTGACTTGCCCGCGCAGGATTCGGATTGGTCTAGGCAGCTCTCGCACTGGATAAAGGAGGAGAGCGGCTACATATCGATCCAGGGCACTAAGCCGCAGACGCTCGCTTACGGCCTTAGCGACTCGCCGGCGGGCCTCGCCGGTTGGATCGCCGAGAAATTTCGCAGCTGGAGCGATCAGCCCATCAGCCGCGACGACGTGCTCACCAACGTCTCGCTTTACTGGTTCACCGGCGCGATCGGCTCGTCGTTCTGGCCGTACTACGCGCGCGCGCATCGCGGCTGGCCGATCCCGGAAGGCGGGACGATCGACGTGCGTGTCGGCTACGCGGAGTTTCCAAAGGAGATTCTGCGCCCGCCGCGCTCGCTGGCGGAAAAAACTTACACCCGCATCGAGCGGTGGACATCCATGAAGCAGGGCGGTCACTTCGCCGCCCTGGAGCAGCCCGAGGCCCTGGCCTCGGAAGTGCTGAAGTTTTTCTAAACGGCTCTTCGGTTGACCCCGACGTAAGGCCTGTCCATCCGCCGGCGCTCGGGCCCATGGTACGGGCCGCCGGGCCGTGCGCCCGGAGTGTGCTCCGACGGCGAGGGGATCGTACGCGGGTCGCGGTAGATCTTGCCCGCACCCCTGGGATAGTCGCCGAATACGTAGGCGTAGCGCTCGATCGTCACCCGGTCCTCGGGCGCGCTGATGCGCCCGCTCCAGCCCTGGTTGCGCCAGCCGGTCGCGCACGCCTCGATGTCGACCGCGCCGTGTCGGCTCATGAGCAGCGCCGCCTGCTCGGCTTCCATCTCGTCGTCGGCGTTCACCGCCACGATGACGCCGCCGCGCCGCACGCCCTCGGCGAACACATGGGCTTCGCCCTCCGGCACTCCGCAATTGACGAGGCCGGTGATCGGCCCGCCGGACATGTCGATTTCCTCGCGCTCGAACGCCGCGTTGGCGAGCGCGCGAATCACGCCTCGCGCCTGGTGCGCCTCCTTCATCAGTCCTGCAACGATGTACATAGGCTCTCCTTTTAACCCGCTGAAAGCAAAGGACATGCCGACTACTGCAGGACGGTGCGGATACGCTCCAAGATCTCCGGCGAATGGACCCTGGTTACCCCCGGGCTCACGGTCTCACGGTAAAGAAGGGCGAAGTTGTCGGCGAGGATCTCCTCCGGATGAATCAGGTAGCCGGTGTTGTCCCCAACTTGCTCGCGCAGGCCTTCCAGCTCTTCCACCTTCGCGCCTTCGTCGCGTGCGATGCAGCGCTCCTGCCGCCGCTCGACGACGAGCCACGAGGTGTGCATCTGCGAGACGAATCCGGCCTTGGGGTCGACCTTCTCCGATGCGAAGTGGATGAACGGCAGCATCTCCGCGGGCTGGCCGCGCCAGCGCACGCCGATCGCGTGGCGGCTTTCGGGTGCATCGGGATTGGTGAGGCGCAGGCGCTCGAGCGCTTCGGGCACTTCGACCGCGACGCAGGCGCGGAAGCCGATCGCGCGATAGAGCTCCTCGCGCAAGCCGGGGTTCGCCCGGGTCAGAACATGGAACGCCTCGTGGACTACGAGGAATTCCATCATCGCCGGGCGCTGCATCATCTCGAGCAGCATGCCTTCCTGGATCACGATGGCATTGCCCCGGGTATGCGGAAAGCCTTCCATCAGCCGGTCCGACGCCTTCACCATCAGAATGGTCGACGGCCCCTTCCATTTCATCCCCGAGAGGAAGCGCTCGAGGCGTGCGAGGACCGGCGCGAAAGGCTTACGCTCGTCCTCGCTCCATTCGAGTGCGCTCGCTTGCATCGCCGCTGCGAAGGCCGCAGCGTCCATCGCCGCGGGGGCGCCCATGACCACCGAGCGCTCGAGCGTCGAGGTCGCGCGTACATACTCATCCTGCGCGCCGAGGGCCGAGCGCGCCTGCGCCTGCGTGGCGAACGCGAAGCGGGTGTCCTCGGCGTGCGCGCAGGCAGCGAGCGCGACGGCGAAGCCGACCGCGAACCTGCTACGCCGGATCTTCCGCAATATCGCTGGCGAAGAAATCGTCCGCAAGGAACCCGCCCGACTGGTGCCGCCATAACTTCTCGTAGTGCCCGCCCAGGCGCAGGAGCTCCTCGTGCGTGCCGCTTTCGACGATCCGGCCCTGCTCGATCACCACCAGGCGGTCCATGCGAGCGATAGTCGAAAGGCGGTGCGCGATGGCGATCACCGTCTTTCCTTCCATGAGCCCCAGGAGCTGCTCCTGGATCGCGAGCTCGACCTCGCTGTCGAGGGCCGAGGTGGCCTCGTCCAGAACGAGGATGGGCGCATCCTTCAGGATTACGCGTGCAAGCGCGATGCGCTGCCGCTGGCCGCCGGAGAGTTTCACTCCGCGCTCGCCGACGTGCGCTTCGTACCCGACGCGGTTCTTCCAGTCATGCAGATCGACAATAAACCCGTGGGCCTGGGCTTTGCGCGCGGCTGCGGTCACGTCCGCGTCGCTTGCGTGGGGGCGGCCATACCGGATATTGGCGGCGATCGAGCGATGCAGGAGCGAGGTGTCCTGCGTAACCATCCCGATCGCTGCGCGCAAGCTTTCCTGCGTCGCGTGAGCGATGTCCTGCTCGTCGATCAGGATGCGGCCCTGCTCCGGCTCGAAGAACCTGAGCAGCAGGTTGACGATCGTCGACTTCCCGGCTCCCGAGCGCCCGACCAGCCCGACGCGTTCCCCCGGGTTGATCTTCAATGCGAAGTTCTTCAACACCGAAGCGCCATCGCGACGCCCATAGGCGAACGTCACATCTTCGAAACGGATTTCGCCGCGCGATACTTCCAAGGGTTTCGCGCCAGGGCGGTCGACGCCGGAATGCGGGACCGCGATCGACTGCATGCCTTCCTGCACTACGCCGACGTTCTCGAAGATCGCCGTGACTTCCCAGCTCACCCAGCCCGCGACATTCGCAAGCTGCCAGGCGAGCGGCAACGCTGCGGCGACGACCGCAGCGCCGACCGCGCCCTGTGCCCAGAGCCAGATTCCGATTGACGCGGTCGCGACGAGCAGCGCCGCGTTCATCGTCGTAAGACAGAAGTGAAAGCGGGTGATGAGCCGCATGTGCCGGCGCATCGCGGCGCGATGGTCGTCGATCGACTCGCGCACGTATGCGTCCTCGTCGGCGAGCCGCGCGAAAAGCTTCACCGTCTGGATATTGGTGTAGCTGTCCACCACGCGCGCCATCACGAGCGAGCGCGCCTCAGAGCTTTCGCGCGCCAGATCGCGCATGCGCGGCACGAAGTGCCACAGGAAGGCGAGGTAGCTGGCGAACCAAACTAGCGTCGGCACGCCGAGGCGCCAGTCGGCCATGGCCATGAGCGCGTACGCCATCGCGCCGTAGGCGCCGATGTACCAGACTGCCCGGATGCTCGCCATCACGCTCTCGCGCAGCGCGTGCGCGGTCTGCATCACGCGGTTGGCGATTCGCCCGGCGAAGTCGTTCTGGAAGAACGGCCAGCTTTGCCGGATCACATGCCAGTGGCTCTGCCAGCGGATGAGCGAGGTCGCGCCAGGAATCAGCACCATGTGCCGGACCGCGATATCGGCGAGCAGCACGAGCGGTCGCACAATGAGCACGAGAGCGACCATGCCGGCGAGCATCGGCCACTCTTTCCGCAGCGCCGCCACGCGGTCGGCAGCCTCCATTAGGGAGACAAGCTTGCCTATGAAGAGCGGAATGACCGTGTCGAGCGCGGCCACCGCCAGGCTCGCGGCGAACATCGCCGCGTACCAGCGTTTGGTCTGCCGGACGAAGTGCCAGTAGAAGGCGAGCAGGCCCGCCGGAGGCGCGCCCGCCAGGGCTCGGAGCTGTTTCAGTTGTGTTTCGACTTTCTTAAGCGGAACAATACCATACACCCACGTCTTCATGTCAGGTCTTCGAGCGGCAGGAATGGCCTGCCGCCGACCGTGTTCATCCAATAACGGCTAGCATCCGCAAGCCGAGGACACGGAGGAGCAATGACTGCGATCACTCAGCTGGAAATCGACCAGCAGGTCTTCGATCTCTACGACGAGTACTGCCATGGATGCATCGACCGTCGGGAGTTCATGACACGGGCGGGCGCGATGGGCGCGGCGGCGCTCCTAATGGCCCAGGCGCTGTTGCCGAACTACGCCAAGGCGCAGACGATTTCCACCACGGACTCCCGCATCAAGGCCGGCTATGTCTCGTATCCCTCACCGGGCGGTAATGGCGACCAGATCAGAGGCTACCTGGTGCAGCCGGCGGGGAACGGGCCGTGGCCGGCGGTCCTGGTCATCCATGAAAATCGCGGGCTTAATCCTTACATTGCGGATGTGGCGAGGCGGTTAGCCGTGGAGGGTTTTCTTGCGCTCGCGCCCGACGGCTTGTCGCCGCTCGGCGGCTATCCGGGCAACGACGACGAGGGAAGCGCGATGCAGAGGAAGCTCGACCAGGCGAAGCTTCGGCAGGACATGCTAAATGGCGCAAGGTGGCTCAAGGCGCACCCACTTTCGACGAAGAAGCTCGGCGTCACCGGCTTTTGCTGGGGCGGCGGCACGGCGAACTTCTTGGCGGCTGCTCTTGGATCGGATGTGCAGGCGGTCGTGCCCTATTACGGCGCGGCCGCGGACACGGCGTCTGTACCTAAGATCAAGGCGCCTTTGCTCGCGCACCTCGCCGAGAACGACACGCGCATCAACGAGATGTACCCGACCTTCGAGCAGGAGCTGAAAAAGGCAGGGGTGCGCTACGAGATCCATTCGTATCCGGGAACGCAGCACGGTTTCCACAACGATTCGACCCCGCGATACAACGAGGCGGCGGCGAAGCTCTCTTGGGAGCGCACGGTTGCGTTCTTCAAGAGGAACCTCGCGTAGCCTGTAGCGCCGGTGGGCGAGGGCCACGAAGACCAAACCCTTCCTTCGGGCCTGCGGCGGCTCCGCGCGCTGGTGGTCGGCGACGAGCGCGACATGGTGATGAACCTCGGCATTCTCTTGCGCAGCGAGGGGGTCGACGTCGAGCTGCAGAGCTATGCGCAGGTGGCAAGCGCGATCGAGCGTTTCCGCCCGGATGTGGTGCTGCTCGTGCTTGCCACCCGCGACCGGCTCAGCCTCGCGCAGGAGCTGAAGACGCTCTTCGCCGAGCGTTGTCCGGTCCTCATCGAAGTCGCGAGGCCCTACAACCACGAAGCGCTGGTGAAGCGCGTCCTGGCGATCACCCCGCTGCCGGAGTAGCTACAAGGAGGTTTCTGACTCATGCGCGCACCTAAGTGGTTTTTCCTGGTGGCTCTCGCTCCGGTGCTCTGCTGCGCGCAAACTTATCCAAGCAAACCGGTGAAGATCATCGTGCCGGCGCAGCCGGGCGGCGGGCTCGACCTGATCGGCCGCACGATCGGCGATCAGCTCGCCCGGGCGTTCGGCGAGCAGTTCGTGATCGAGAACGTGGGCGGGGGCGGGGGTTCGATAGCGTGCCAGCAGACTGCGCGCGCCGCGCCGGACGGCTACACGCTGATGGTCGGATATGTCGCCACGCACGCGACGAGCCCGGCGGTGCGCAAGGTTCCCTACGACGCGATCAAGGACTTCACTCCGGTCGCGATGGTGGGCGGAACGCGCAATATGCTGGTCGTGCACCCGAGCGTGCCGGTCAACGATCTCAAGGAATTCATCGGGTACGCGAAGGGCAAAGCAAACAAGGTGACCTTCGGCGCGGGCGGCATCGGCACACTGAACCACCTGCTCATCGAGCAGCTCAAGGTCGCCGGCGGGTTCGAGACCGTCATCGCGCAGTACAAGGGCATCGGCCCCGCGTTCGCGGACATGTTCGGCGGCCAGCTCGAAGCGATGACGCCGGGGCTGGCGGCTGCATTGCCTCACATCCGAAACCGGCGGGTGAAGCCGATCGCGGTCACGGGGCTTAAACGCCATGAGCTCCTGCCCGAGGTGCCGACCTTCGAGGAGTCCGGTTTCAAGGGCTTCGACGGTGTGCAGTGGTACGGCATTGTCGGGCCGGCGAAGATGTCGCGCGAAGTCACGCAAAGGCTCAACGCCGAGATCGGAAAAGCACTCGCGGAGCCGGCGCTCCAGCAGCGCCTGGTGGCAGAGGCGATCGAGCCGATGCCGATGTCTCCGGAGCAGTTCGGCGCGTTCATCAAGACCGAGCTCGACCGCTACGTCGCGCTCGCAAGAGAGCGCAACATTAGGCTGGACGAATAGAGGGCGAAGCCCTTAACCGGCCTACCAAAATTACATCGTCATTACTACGGGCGCGTGGTCGCTGGTGCCGAAGTCGGCCTGTACGATGCAGCCCTGCGCGCGTGCGGCGACCGCGGGCGAGGCGAGGATGTAGTCGAGCCGCCAGCCGATATTGCGTTGGCGCATGTTGCGCCACGGCGCCCACCACGTAAAAAGGCCCGGATTGTCCGGATCGAGCTTGCGGCCCACGTCCACCAGGTCCTGCCTCAATAGCTCGGCGAAGAGCTCGCGCTCCTCCGGCCGCTGCCCAACGAGCGCGGGCTTGCGCTCCCTGGGATGCACGTCCATCTCGGTGCGCGTGATGTTCATATCCCCGCAGAGGATTAGCCTGCGTCCCGCTTCGCGCAGCTCCTTAGCCCAGTCGATCAGCCGACGGAAGAACTCGAGCTTCGCCGGGTAGTCCTTGTTGCCGTTCGGAACGTAGACCGAGGCGAGGACGAGGTCGCCGAACTGCGCCTGTACGATGCGAGATTCCATATCGAACGTGGGATGGATAAACACCGGATCGGTTTCGAACGCCCCCTTCCTTATATGAAGGGATACGCCGGAGTAGGCCCGCATGCCGTGCCAGAACGTGTGGTACTCGGCAACCTTGCACGCCTCCGGGATCTGGCCCGGCTCGGCCTTCAGCTCCTGCAGGCAGACGACGTCCGCACGCTCGCGCTCGAGCCACTCGCAGAACTGCGCCTGGCGGGCGCGGATGCCGTTCACGTTCCAGGTCGCGATCTTCATCGAAATCCATTGTAGGATTTTCGGCAGTGCAATTAAGGAAGATCAGCGAGCTGCCTGGCCCGCGCGGGCTGCCGATCCTCGGCAACCTGCTCCAGTTGCGCAACTCGACGCTCCACCTCACCGCCGAGGAGTGGAGCCGCACCTACGGCGAGTACTTCCGGTTCCGCATTGGCCCGCGGCCGATTATCGCGGTGGCGAACCCGGAGACGATCGCCGCGCTGCTGCGCGACCGGCCCGACGGCTTTCAGCGCAGCGAGCGCCTGAGCGCGATCGCCGAAGACATGGGCTTCAACGGCGTGTTTTCCGCCAAAGGCGACGCGTGGCGCCGGCAGCGGCCGATGGTGATGGCGAGCTTCGATCCCCGGCACATCAAGACCTATTTTCCGGCGCTCGCGCGAGTCACCGAGCGCTTCGAAAAGCGCTGGCGGCGTGCCGCCGCGGCGGGTGAAACGATCGATCTGCAGGCGGACCTCATGCGGTATACGGTTGACGTCACTTCGGGCCTCGCCTTCGGCGTCGACATCAACACGCTCGAATCCGACGACGAAGTCATCCAGGCCCATCTCGATGAGGTTTTCCCCGCGATCTTCAGGCGGCTGATGGCGCCGTTTCCCTTCTGGACCTGGCTTCGGGACCGCAAGCTGGACAAGCACCTGGACGCGCTGCAGCACGCGGTGGAGGACTTCATCGGGCAGGCCCGCCGACGGATGCAAGCGAACCCGGCGCTGCGTGAGAAGCCGACGAACCTGATCGAGGCGATGATCGCTGCGCGCGACAACCCGGGAAGCGGGCTCACCGACGGCGACGTCGCCGGGAACGTGCTGACCATGCTATTAGCGGGCGAGGATACGACTGCCAACACGCTCGCCTGGATGATCTACCTCCTGTACCGGCATCCCGACGCGCTGCGCAGGGCGCGCGAAGAAGTGCTCGGGAAAGATTTGCACCACTACGAAAGCATGAGCGCGCTGCCCTTCGTCGATGCGTGCATCAACGAGACGATGCGGCTCAAGCCGGTGGCGCCGATCCTCCTCCTGCAGCCGACGCGCGACACGGTAATCGCCGGTATCGAAGTCCCCAAGGGCACGGTCCTCATGTGCCTGATGCGCGCCGGCGCGATCGACGAGCGGCGCTTCCCCGACGCGCGCGCGTTCGACCCCGCACGCTGGCTCTCGGGCGCGACCGCGGCGTCGCCGAAGCGCGTATCCATGCCTTTCGGCGCCGGGCCGCGCCTGTGTCCCGGGCGTTACCTCGCCATCCTCGAGATGAAGATGGTAATGACGATGCTCCTCAACAACTTCGAAGTCGAGAGCGTCAGCACCCCGGACGGCGGCGAGGCGCGCGAGCACCTCGCTTTCACGATGTACCCCGAAGACCTTCGGCTCAAATTGAGAGCAACGAAGGCGAGGGCTTGAGCTCGCCGCGCTCGATGCGCGTCACAATTTCGGCGAGCTTCTTGTGGCTCGGCGCAGGCACGCCGACCTCGGCGCCCTTGCGTGCGATGTAGCCGTTCATCGCGTCGATCTCCGTGCGCCTTCCCTTCAGGATGTCCTGCGCCATGGAAGGACGCTGGATGTCCGCGCGCGGATTGGAGCCGGCTTTCGGCACGATGAGAGCTTCCAGCTCCGACAGCGCTTGCGAGTCTCCATCCGTGGCGCGCACGTAGAGCGCGGGCGCCGCGCCGCGGATCTTTTCGAGCTGGTGGCCGAGCGCCTGGCCGACGCGGATCCCTTCGCCGGCGAGCGCGATCTGGAAGCGCCGGATCGCGGGGTTGCGCAGGCAGTCGCCGGTGGTCAGGCCGGTGGCGGCGGTGACGCCGTTGCCCATCGAGTTCTGCACCAGCTTCGACCAGCGCTCGCCCCAGAGGTTGGGGGTCGCCTTGGTGCTGTCGATGCCGCGGAACCACTCGACCAGCTCCTCAACGCGAGGCGTAATAGCCCCGTGCGGCTCGCCGATGCGGAACACGGTGTGCTTCTCGCCGCCCTTGGCGGCGGTCTTGCGGATGCGGCCGGGCTCGTACAGATCGACCGAGATCATCGAGGCGATCGCGCCGACCACGCGCCCCCAGCCCACCACGCCGGCGATGGTTTCCTCGTTCAAGCAGTTCTGCAGCGAGACGACGAAGCCGCGCTCGGAAAGGTACGGCGCGATGAGCGCGGTCGCCCACAAAGTGTCGTAAGACTTCACCGCCACCATCGCCACGTCGACCGGCGCGCGGATCAGCGACTGCACCTCCATCAGGTGCAGGATCTTCGGCCTCGCGGTGAATCTCTCCTCCGGTGTAAGCCCGTCGAGCTCGAGCCCGCGGGAGCGGATCGCCTCGACATGTTGCGGCCAGGGATCGATGAGCGTGATGTCGTGGCCGAGGTGAGCGAGGGAGCCGCCGACGTAGCCGCCGAGCGCGCCCGCGCCGACGATCGCAATGCGTTTTGTCATATAGTTCCCCGATGATAATCGAGCCGCTCGCCGGGGCGCTCGGCGCGGAGATTCGCAGGCTGGATGTGAAGAGCGCGGGTGCGCCCGCGTGGAAAGCCATCCATGAAGCGTTCCTCACGTATTCGGTTCTCGTGTTCCGCGACCAGGAGCTCGAGCCCGCCGACCTGATGCACGTGGGCGCCCGCTTCGGCGAGCCCTGCTATTACCCGTTCGTCACCGGCATCGATGGCTACCCGTTCATCTTCGAGGTGGTGAAGGAAGAGAACGAGACGGTTAATTTCGGCGGCAATTGGCATTCGGACACGACTTATCTGCCGCAGCCCCCGCGGGCGACATTGCTCTACGCGCTCGAGACGCCGACGCAGGGCGGCGACACGCTGTTTACCAGTACGACCGCGGCCTACGACGCGCTATCGCAGGGGATGCGCGCGCTCGTCGACAGGCTGGTCGGGGTGAACAGCGCGAGCCTCAAGGTCACCGGCGGCCGCCGCAAGCTGCATTCGCCGATCGGCGGCATGAAGGTGCACGATACCGAGAGAGCCGACGAACTCGAGGCCGAGCACCCCGTCGCGCGCACCCACCCCGGAACCGGGCGCAAGGCGCTCTACGTCTCGAGGAGCCACACCCTCCACTTCCGCGACATGAGCGAAGAGGAGAGCCGCCCGCTGATCGACTTCCTGCAGGCGCACCAGATCCGGCCCGAGTTCACCTGCCGCGTGCGCTGGTCGCCCGGAACGCTCACCGTATGGGACAACCGCTGCACGCAGCACTGCGCGATCAACGACTACCACGGCCAACGCCGCCGCATGCGGCGCCTGACGGTCGGTGCTGAAACACCGCGGTAGCGGTGAGGAACCTGGGCCCTAGCTCTTGGGGTCTGCCGCCGGCTTCAGCGCCACGCAGCTCGCCCAGTACTCCTCGCCCCGCTTTTCCACGCGCAAGCTGAGGAGAGTCTCTGCGTCCACGCGCTCCCCACTTGTGCCGTCGTCCTTGGGCGCCGCACCCGCTGCGCGCTTGCCGTACGTCAGCAACCCTTCCGCGGCGCCGCGCTCGAGCGCGACGCGGCAATGCTCCAGGCGCTCCATTCCGCCCGGCGTGTCCGACCAGGGGCGCGAGCCGTGGAGGTTCGGTGCCCACAGGAGATAGCTGTCCGCGTCCCCGGCTTTCTGCACTTCGTCGGCCATGACGGCGAGCACCACCGCGCCGTCGTCGCGGACGCCGCCACGGCTCCACACCCGGCTGCGCAGCGTGACGCCGTGCATCGCGAAGGCCCTGCCGCGCGTGATAAACATGCGCGCCGCGCGCGGCGGCCCGTCGCGCCGCGCCGGGGGCCGGCCGCGCGGACGCGCGGCCAAAAGCTCGTTGCAGAGCGCCGCGACTTCGAACTCCTTGAGCCGCTCGGCATTCGCGAGCAGCGCCCTGAGCTCGGGCGTGGTCAGCCGGCCAAGTTGCTCCTTGCTCCATTTCGCGATGCGTCCGCGCGGCCGCAGGCGAACGTCGTGGGTATCTCTCATAGCGGTTGCGTCTCCCGAACAAAAAAGCCCGGGTTCCCGGGCTTTTGGCTTTCGTCTGGCGCTGGCTACACCGACTTGATGTTGGTGGCGCGGGGTCCCTTCGGGCTCTGCTCGACCTCGTATTGCACCTTGTCGTTCTCCTTGAGCGTCTTGAAGCCGCTCGCCTGGATCGCTGAGAAGTGCACGAAGAGGTCCTTGCTGCCGTCGTCGGGCGTGATGAAGCCGAAGCCCTTGGCGTCGTTGAACCACTTTACGGTACCTGTGCTCATGTGGTCTTCCTTGACTGTCGGTTGAAATAGGCCCATGGCCTGCGGACCGTCAAGGAGGGAACGAACGGGTGAGAGCGGTGCGTACGCTGCTTGAAATCCTGCCGCACCCTTATACAGGTATTGGCGCTGCGGCGCTAGCGTTCTTTCGGCGCGGGGTGGATGTTGTCCACCCAGTGCACTTCCTCGGGCTTCTCCACGACTGGCAGATCCGGCAGGTTCACGACCACCGGCTCCTGACCGCTGCGGCAGACCACGCAGGAAAGCGGGTCGGTATCGCTTGCGTTGATTTCCTGATGCGGCACGTAGGGCGGGACGTAAATGAAGTCGCCGGGCCCTGCCTCGGCCATGAACTCGAGCTTTTCGCCCCAGCGCATGCGTGCCTTGCCGCTCACTACGTAGATGACGCTTTCCACGGGCCCGTGGTGGTGCGCACCGGTCTTCGCGTTCGGGTGAATCACCACCGTTCCGGCCCATAGCTTTTGCGCTCCGGCGCGCGCGTGCGTGATCGCCGCGGCGCGGTTCATGCCCGGCGTCTGCGGGGTGTTGATGTCGAGCTCGTTCGAGTGGACGACCCTTACGCCGTCGAACTTCCACCGGGGCGGGCTGCTGCGGCCGTGGGTCATCCGCGGGATAGTAGCATCGCGGCGATGTCACAGCTGCCCGCGGGCCCCACTGTTTCCCGCGCCGAGTTCCTGAACCTGTTCGCCGCGGTGTTCTTGCCCATGTTCATGGCGGCGGCCGACCACGCCGCGCAGAGCCTGCCGCAGCTCGTCGCCGCGCGCGTGCTGCAGGGATTGGGCGGCGGTGGGCTGATGACGCTGTCGCAAGCGCTGATCGGGGAGCTCGTTCCGCCGCGCGAGCGCGTGCGCTTTCAGGGCTATTTCGCGCTTGTCTTCACGAGCGCGAGCATCGGCGGCCCGGTGATCGGGGGGCTGGTGGTCTCGAACTGGAGCTGGCGGTGGCTTTTCCTCGCCAACGTGCTTTTCTCATTGCCGGCGTCATCGCCGCGCTCGCGGCATTGACGGCAAGCCGGATTCCGCGTGTCAGTCTATGACGGCGACTTCCAGGAGTCCCTGAGCGTCACGGTCCGGTTGAAACTCGCCCCTTCGGAGTCCGCGACGAAATAGCCGTGGCGCTCGAACTGGCAGCTCTCGCGCGCCGCCATGTCCCGCAGGCTCGGCTCGAGTCGCGCGTCCACAGTGCGGCGGGAGTCGGGATTGATATCTTCGAGGAAATCGCGCTCCTTGCCGGGTTCGGGCGCTCTGAAGAGCCGGTCGTAAAGGTGCACCTTTGCGCCGTGCGCGTGTCCTGCGCTCACCCAATGGATGTTGCCCTTGACCTTGTACTTCTCGGCACCGGGCGAGCCCGAGCGCGAGTCGCGGTAATGCGTGCAGTGGATCACGCCGTCCTTCATCCCGCTGCACTTCACGATATAGCCGTGCCGCAGGCGCACCTCGTTGCCGGGGAAGAGGCGAAAGTAGCCTTTCTCCGGCTTTTCTTGGAAGTCGTCCCGCTCGATCCATAGCTCGCGCGAAAACGGCACCTTGCGCTTGCCCCGTTCCGGCTTCTGGGGATGATTCGGTACTTCCATCAGCTCTTCCTTGCCCTCGGGGTAATCGTCGATCACGAGCTTCACTGGATCGAGCACCGCCATGCGCCGGGGCGCGACCTCGTTCAGATGCTCGCGCATGCAATCCTCGAGGATGGCAAAGTCGATTACCTGGTGCGCCTTGGAGACGCCGATGCGTTCGGCGAAGATGCGGAATCCCTCGGGCGTGTAGCCGCGGCGGCGCGCACCCGCAAGGGTCGGCATGCGCGGGTCGTCCCAGCCGTCGACGACCTTCTGTTCCACCAGCTGGATCAGGCGCCTCTTGGAAAGGACGACATAAGTCAGATTCAGCCGTGCGAACTCGATCTGCTTCGACAATGGCGGATGGATCAAGCCGGTCTCGGCGACGCGCTGATTGAACCAGTCGTACAGCGGCCGGTGATCCTCGAACTCGAGCGTGCATAGCGAGTGCGAGACGCCCTCGATGCAGTCGGAAAGGCCGTGCGCCCAGTCGTACGTCGGATAGATGCACCACTTTTCGCCGGTGCGGTGATGAGTCGCGTGCCGGATGCGGTACATCACCGGATCGCGCAGGTTGATGTTGGCCGAGCGCATGTCGATCTTCGCGCGCAGCACATGCTCGCCGTCCCGGTACTTCCCCTCGCGCATCGCGCGGAACAGCTTCAGGCTTTCGTCCACGCTGCGGTGGCGCCACGGCGATTCCTTGCCCGGCTCGGTGAACGTGCCGCGTGCAGCCGCCATCTGCTCCGCGCTCTGGCTGTCGACGTAGGCGAGACCTCTATTGATCAAAGCTTCGGCGAACTCGTACAGCTTGTCGAAATAGTCCGAGGCGTAGAGGTCTTTCTTTCCCCAGTCGAAGCCGAGCCATTTCACGCCCTCCTTGATCGAGTCGACGTACTCCTGCTCCTCCTTTTCCGGGTTCGTGTCGTCGAAGCGCAGGTTGCAGGTGCCGCCATACTCGGCAGCGATGCCGAAGTTGAGGCAGATGGACTTGACGTGGCCGAAGTGCAGATACCCGTTAGGCTCCGGCGGGAAGCGCGTGCGGACCTGTGGATAAAGCCTCCCAGCCAAATCGGCCTCGATGATTTGGCGGATGAAATTGCTCGACGAAGGCGCCTGGGCCGCCCGGGCTGGCTTGTTCATGAGGAACTGGTGAATGTGACATTGACATTTTACCGGGCCGGTTCGCTAATTCCGCCATGCCGGCAAGTTCCCGAGCAGAGGCGCAACGGCACGCAGACGAGATCCGCAGCTTCGAGCGCGAGCTGGAGCGCCTGCGCACGGGTGGCGTGCTTGGGCTCGGCGAGGCGCAGCAGCGCGCCGTCGCCGACTACCATGCGCGGCTCCTCGCCCGGTACGCGCGCGAGTTCGACATCGACCGGGACGTGCAGGCGAAGCAGCTCTCGCTGGGCATGCGTATCGCATCGCTCCTCGGCGCGCTCGCCCTCGCGGCGAGCGTGTTCTTCCTTTTCTACCAGTACTGGGGCCTCTTCTCGGCCACTGCACAGGTCGCCATTCTGCTCGCCGCGTCCCTGGGTAGCTTCGCGGCCACCATGTGGATCCGGAGCCGCGAAGGCTCGGGCTACTTCACCAAGCTCGCGGCGATGCTCTCGTTTGCCTGTTTCGTGCTGAACGTCTCCTTGCTGGGGCAGATCTTCGATATCACGCCGTCCGACACGGCGTTCGTCGCCTGGGCGGCGCTCGCCTTCTTGCTCGCGTACAGCTGCGACCTGCGGCTGCTGCTCGGCGCGGGTATCGTTTGCGTGGTCGCCTTCATTGCGGCACGCACCGGAACCGTGAGCGGCATCTACTGGCTGTATTTCGGAGAGCGCCCGGAGAACTTCTTCCCGGCGGCTGTGGTGCTTTTTGCGGTCCCCGCTTTCGTCGGCCATCAGAGGTTTGCCAGCTTCGACGCGGTGTACCGCGTGTTCGCGATGCTTACCCTATTGCTGCCGATACTGGTGCTAGCGAACTGGGGAAACCTGAGCTACTTCGACTTCGATCCGACCCTGATCAAGTACGGCTACCAGGTGCTTGGCTTCGCTGGCAGCGCGGCCATGACCTGGTACGGTGTGCGCCGCGGCTGGGTTCATGTGGTCAATACCGGGGTGGTGTTTCTCCTTGTATTCCTCTACACAAAGTTCTTCGACTGGTGGTGGGAATACATGCCGAAGTATGTGTTCTTCCTGGTGCTCGGCCTAACGGCGGTGCTGTTTCTCGTCGTGC
>DASTPE010000130.1:0-2155 GCA_035762345.1 Burkholderiales bacterium | reverse complement strand
GCCCTCGCCCGCCGCGGCGAGTTCGCGGCGGCGGTGCCGGAGTTCCGCGCCGCCATCGAGCTCGCGCCGGACCGCGCCGAGGGGCACGCCAACCTCGCCTCCGCGCTCTCTGCCCTCGGCCAGGACGACGAGGCGCGGACCGAGGCGTCGACCGCCCTCGCGCTCGATCCCGGCCGCGCCGAGGCGCACAACGTCCTCGGCCTGCTGGAGGCACGGCGCGGGGATCTGCGCGCGGCGGTGGCGCACTTCGAGGCGGCCGTCCGGCTGAACCCGAGCTTCGCGCCGGCGCGGAGGAACCTGGAGGCGGCCCGGCGCCGGACCGAGACCGCGCCGGCCGCCGCGCCCTGGCCTTAGAGACTAACTGCCCGGCGGACCGGGCACCATCTGGCACGAAAATGGTCGCGTAGGAGGCGGGAGTAGCGGCGCGGGTCAGCCTCTGCGATTCTCTGAGCGAGGTGATCGCACAGAGGTCGAGTTGGTTTGGCGGTTAGACCCCGTCTTAGAGACTGACCCGCGCTGCCTATAGGTACCATCTTGTGTCGCACCCGGGAACGGGAAGGACGCGTGGCAGTGTCTGCATCGTTGCGGCGCAGCGATCGCCTCCACTTCGGAGGTGGACATGGAAGCGATCGTGGAACGCTGCGGTGGGCTGGACGTGCATCAGGCAACCGTCGTCGCCTGCCTCCTTGTCGGCGAGGCGCACAAGAAGCCGCGCAAGGAGGTCAGGACCTTCGGGACGACGACCAGCGAGCTCGTCCGACTTCGTGACTGGCTCCTCGCCCACGGCTGTACCCATGTCGGGATGGAGAGCACGGGCATCTACTGGATGCCGGTGTACACCGTCCTGGAGGGCAGTTTCCAACTCGTCGTCGGGAACGCCACCCACATCAAGAACGTGCCGGGGCGGAAGACGGATGTGAAGGACAGCGAGTGGATCGCCGATCTGCTTCGGCACGGTCTCATCCGGAGCAGCTTCGTCCCGCCAAAGCCGATGCGGGAGCTGCGCGATCTGTTGCGTTACCGTCGCAAGCTCGTCGAGTCGCAGACCGCCGAGCGGAATCGGCTGCTGCGGCTCCTGGAGACCGCGAACATTAAGATCGCGTCTGTCGTGAGCAACGTGTTCGGTGCTTCCGGACGGCAGATGCTCCGTGCCCTCCTCGAGGGGCACGCGACGCCGGAGGAGATGGCGCAGCTCGCGAAGGGCCGCCTCCGCAAAAAGATGGCCATGCTGGTGCCCGCGCTCGAAGGTCGCGTGGAAGCGCACCACCGTTTCCTCCTCGCCATGCAGATCGATCGCCTCGATCAGGTAGAGGAATCGATCGCGAAGCTCGACGAGCGGATTGACGTGAAGCTCGAGCCCTACCGGGCGCAGCTGGCGCGCTTGCGGCAGATTCCCGGCGTCGACCGCGTCGGTGGCGCCGTCATCATCGCCGAGCTGGGCATCGATATGCGGGTGTTTCCTAGCGCGCGCCATGCAGCCGCGTGGGCGGGTGTTTGCCCGGGGAACAACGAGAGCGCCGGCAAGCGCAAACGCCAACCTGGGCGCAAGGGCAACGTCCATCTGATGACCGCCCTCGTCCAGGCCGCCGTCTGCGCCTCCAAGAAGAAGGGGAGCTACCTCAAGGAGAAGTACTGGCGACTCAAGGCTCGCCGTGGACCGAAGCGCGCAGCGCTCGCCATCGCGCACAAGATTCTGGTCGCTGCCTACCATCTGCTCGCCCGCAACGCCGACTATCGAGATCTCGGGCCTGCGTACCTGGCCCACACCTCCGCAGCGCGCGTCAAGACTGCCCTCGTCAAGCGCCTCGAACGACTGGGCTATCGGGTCCAGCTGGTACCTGTGGCGGCATCCGCATGAGCCCACCTCGGCGGGATTTTCGTGGCAGCCTATCCCACAAGCCCCCGCCGGCTGCGGCGAATGGAGCCCGGCTGCGAGCCGCGTGCTCGCGCCTCCCTTGTGCGGCGTAGCCTCTCGCTACGCCTCCGCGGTCGGCGCTGCGCTTGCGGCTCTCGCTCGGGCTCCATTCGCCTCGCTTCGGCGCGGGCTTGTGGGATAGGCTCTTAGAGCCTATCCCACAAGTGATTCAACGCTGGATCTCCGGCCCGCCACGTAGTACGACACCGCTGCGCGTCGTCACGCGACGCGGTGGAGGGG
>DASTPE010000129.1:0-5570 GCA_035762345.1 Burkholderiales bacterium | reverse complement strand
CGCGAGGAAGCGCTCCTGCCAGGCCCGGTTGTCGTAGGGCAGGAGGACGGCCTCGACAAAGACCTTGTGGCATCGCAAGGAGTAAAAGGCGTTTTCTGAGGGCTTCACGGAAATTCGGCTGACGAGGCCCGATGCCATGGCTCGGAAGTTCGGCATCCCGGCAGAGCCGTTGTTGACCAGCACCGCTTCACCATCGAAGCGCTGCATCACCGGCAGACAGGTATGGCTCGACGCGAAAACGTCGACTCCGGCTTGCGAAAACGCCTCCATAGCGGCCTCGTACCCGCCGGGCGTCGCGAGTGTTTCCTGCGAGAAGCCCCAGCCCGCGAGCGACCCGGCGTCGCCGTGCACGATGCCGACCGTCGCATCGCCTACGCGCGCGGCGAGGTACATCGGAAGATTGGCAAGTGTTTCCAGCGAAGCGCCCGAGGCAAGCGCAGTGACGCGCAGGCGCTCGATGATGCGGTTCGAGTGCTCGACGGTCGCGTCGCCGACCCAGTCGGGGTAGGCGCACCCGCAGCCGGCGCCCTGCTCGGGAGCAGCGAGCTCGGTCTCGACATTGCCGCGCAGTGCGTGAAAACCGAGAACCGTCTCGTTCACGCGGCGGAACTCCGCTGCGTCGACGTCGAACCAGTGGAAGTCGCCGTTGAAGACGAGCGCCTTGCTGCCGCGCTCGGCCTCATAGGCCGCGAGCAGTTCCGCCAAAGCGAGCGTGTTGCCATAGAGTCCGCCCGCGATCCACAGCGTTTCTACGTCGAGTGAAGGCTCAGCCGCGATGCTGGAAGGGGAATAGCGGTAACTGAGGGGGCAAGTCCTGCCGGGCAGGGCGAGCATGTCCATCCGATATTAGTCGGGATTCGCTGCGGGCGGATTACAGGAAAGGGGGTGGAGCGGGGACTGAGATTCGGACTCAGATCTCGATCCGGGGAAGACCGCGCTCTTGCCATTGAGCTATCCCCGCTTCGGTCCTCAGTCTGAATCCCGTAACGCGGCGCCGCAATAGTCGTTTCGGCGCATCCGGTGGACTTTCCGCGTTATGGACTGTACAGTACAGAATCATGGCCCGGCCACGCGAGTTCGATGCCGACGATGCCTTAGAGAGCGCTACCCGTGTGTTCTGGACCCGGGGCTTCGAACACACCTCGCTCGACGACCTGTGCGCGGCCACCGGGCTCGGCCGCTCCAGCCTCTATGCGGCGTTCGGCGACAAGCGCGCTCTCTACCTCAAGGCGCTCGCGCGCTACGAGGAGCGCTCCGTCGCGCGCATCGCGAAGGCGTTCGAAGGCGGGACCCTGCACCAGGGGGTCGAGGCCTTCCTTGCCGGGCTGATCGACGACATCGTCGCCGGCCCGGGCCGCCGCGGCTGCTTCATCGGCAATTGCGCCGCCGAGCTCGCCCGCCTCGACCGCGCCGCCGCGGCGCGCGTGCGCGCGAGCCTCGAGCGCGTCGAGGCCGCCTTCCGCCACGTGCTGGAAAAGCACCTCGTGCCCGACGCGGGCGCGCGGGCGCGGTTCCTCACCGCCGGTGTGCAGGGCCTGCGCCTCGTCGGCAAGGCGAACCCGCAGCGCGCGGCGCTCGAGGACATCGCGCGCGTAATGCTGAACTGTCTCGACGAGAAATGAAATGCTGAAGCCACGAAAGCCGGTCCCGGCTCTCGATTTCGATACCGTCGGCGGCGGCCGCTGGTCGCTCGCGACGCAGAAGCCGCAGAACTTCACGATGGTCGTGTTCTACCGCGGGCTGCATTGCCCGGTGTGCCGACGCTACACGAGTGAGCTGAACGGCATGATCGGCGAGTTCGACAAGCGCGGCGTATCGACCGTCATCACGAGCACCGACTCGCGCGAGCGCGCGGCCGAGGCGAAGGAAAAATGGAGCCTGCCGAACCTAACCGTGGGCTATGGAGTCTCGATCGACAAGGCGCGCGAGTGGGGTCTCTACATCTCCACCGGCCGCGGCATAACCTCGACGGGGGTGCAAGAACCGCCGCTCTTCGCCGAGCCGGGACTGTTCCTGGTCAGACCCGACGCCACGCTCTATTGGGCCAACATCTCGACCATGCCGTTCGCGCGGCCGCACTTCAACGACATCGCCGGCGCGATCGACTTTGCCCTTTCCCGGAACTATCCCGCACGCGGCGAGGCGTAGGAGAAATCGTCATGAGGAACTGGTTCATCGCACTGGCTTTCATATCGCTTCCCGCGTTTTCTGCCGATGGGCTGATCGCGCTGAAGAGCCCGCATGCAGCGAAGGAAACCATGGAGCGCCTGGAGTCGGCGGTGAAGCAAAGGGGACTCCACGTCTTCGCGCGCATCGACCATGCGGCGGGCGCGACGAAAGTCGGCAAGCAGCTGCGCGCCACCGAGCTCCTGGTCTTCGGCAATCCGCAGGGCGGGACGCCCTTCATGGAATGCGCGCAGAGCGTGGGCATCGACCTGCCGCTCAAGGCGCTCGTGTGGCAGGACGAGTCCGGACAGGTCTGGCTCGGATACAACGATCCGGAATGGCTCGCGCTGCGGCACGGCGCGGCGCAGTGCCCCGCCGCCGCGGGGCTCAAGAAGGCGCTCGCCGGGCTCGCGCAGCAGGCCGTCTCCAAATAGCAAAGGAGAACCCGATGGAACAGAAAGTGAGGCCGTCGCCGCGCATCGAGCCGCTGCCGGCGGAACACGCGCCGGAGCTCGCCGAGACCTTCGATAGGTTCCGCCAGGCGCTCGGCTTCGTGCCGAACAGCATGCTCATCTTGCAGCGCAAACCGAAGCTCGTGAAGGCCATGGCGCAACTCACCGCTGCAGTGTGGGAGCCCGACGGCGAGGTCGACCGGGCGTTCAAGCGCCTGATCGCCCACGTGGCGAGCCGCACCGCAGGCTGCCAGTACTGCATGGCGCATACCGCGGGCGGCGCGCTGTTCTTCGGCGTGGACCCGGCCAAGGTCGGCGACATCTGGGAATTCCGGACCAGCCCGCTCTATAGCGAAGCCGAGCGCGTGGCGCTCGACTTCGCCATCGCCGCCGCCTCGGTGCCGAACGGCGTCACCGAGGCAATGTTCGCCGAGATGCGCAAGCACTGGAGCGAGATACAGATCGTCGAGATCGCGGCGGTGGTCGCCGCGTTCGGCTTCCTCAACCGCTGGAACGACACGATGGGCACGCCGCTCGAGGAAGACCCGATGGCGGTCGGCAAGCAGTACCTCGCCTCGCACGGCTGGAGCGCCGGCAAGCATGCCCGCTAGGACCGTGGCCCGCCTCGCCGAGGCGATCAATCGCGGCGACCTCGACGCCGCCGTCGCGCTCTACGAGAAAGACGCTGTCATGGTCGCCCAGCCGGGACAGCTCGCGCGCGGCACCGCCGAAATGAGAAACGCGCTCGCGGGGTTCATCGCCCTGAAGCCTGCGCTGCGCATGGAGGCCCAACGGGTGGTGGAAGCTGGCGATGTTGCGCTCTACCTCGGACGCTGGAGCCTGCGCGGCACCGATCCCAGCGGGCAGCCGGTGGCGATGAGCGGCGAGTCCTCCGACATCCTGCGCCGCCAGAACGACGGGCGCTGGCTGATCGCGCTCGACAATCCCTGGGGGACGCAAATTCTTCCGCCGAAGCCCTAGCGCCATTGCGTGGTAAGGAACGTGAGCCGCCGAAGTAACCGTCATGCGAGCTGCATCGGCGGGCACCTGACCGAGCCGTAGGAGCAGAACACGCAGCAGTCGCCGGGCTTCGGGCGCAGGAGCGCGCCGCAACCGGAGCACTCGTAGAAGAACTGGCAGGCGTCGGTCGGCATCGTTTCCTTGCGCCGCACGCCGCATTTGGGGCAGGTGATCTCCGTTTCGAGCACCGGGCGGCGTCTTGGCCGAAAGCGCTTCCAGAGGTCGGCCGTGCTCGCGACGATAAGAACTGCCAGTCCGCCATAGACCAGGAGTTCCGAGCCGGCGACATACAAGCCACCGAATACCGCGGCCGCTCCGACGAGCGCGGACGCGAGCAGCCAGCGGTTGCGGTGCCGGCGGTAAGAGAGGACGTGGCCGCCGGCGGCGAGCGCCGCCAAGAGCTGGGTCGCGATGAGGAATTGGTATTCGTAGGCCGAAAACGCGCTCAGGCCGAAAAGCGCGCCGATCAGCGCGAGCTTGGGAAAGCAGATAGGGCAGGCGGCCGCGGCGATTACCGCGCCGATGCTGCCGATCCTGTCAAGACGAGGCGGTTCCATATCCAGTGATCGAGCGACAGCCTACCCGGCCCGTGCAGGAGCGTGACGGCGAGCAGCACGCCCCAGTACCAATGCGAGTTTAGCGCCGCCTGATTTCCGCTCAGGACGTGCCAGAACGAGACCACGGCGACTAAGTTGAAGACGAAAAGCGCGGCTGCGGCGAAGCGCGCGGCGAGCCCGAGCGCGAGAAAGACCGGGAAGAAGAGCTCGGCGAAGGTGCCGAGCCAGGCCGCCGCCTCGGGCGGGAGAAACGGGACGCGGTACTCGTTTTCGAAGAGGTACAGGGTTCCGTCCCAGTTGCCGATCTTGAGAAGGCCCGAGCGGAAGAAGACCTGCGCGACATAGAGACGGATGGCGAGGTCGAGCGCGTGCGCGCCCGCCTCGAGCCAGCCGAGGACATGAGCGAGGTTTTTCACCGTGTGATGACTCCTGCGTCAACCCAGCGGGCGAGAACGAGCGAGGCATCGAAGGCACCGTCTTCGGTGGCCGCGGCCTCGAGCGCGGCCTGTAGCGTTTCTCTTCGCTGGATGGCTTCCAGGAAGCGATAGTCGCCCGGAGCGAGCGAGCGCACCTGCACCCGCCAAGCGGGCCTGTGCACGAGAATCCAGTCCGGGCTGGCGCCGAGGTCGACATCGATCGGCCCCTCGTAATCGTCCTGGTGCACCGTCCAGATACGTCCGAGCGGCCAGCGCGAGACAATCAGCGCGCTGGGCGGCGTGAGGCGAAGGACGGAAGACCCGTCCAGGCCTTGCAACTCGAAAGGCGTGGCGTCCGGCGCGTAATAGGCGCGATGGGCGAGCCACTCTATGCGCGCCACGTCCGGGAGGTAAGGTAGGTCGAGCGTGTGCGGGAACCCGGCGACGAAATCCGCGAGACGCTCGCCGTATTCGTTAAGGTCGCCGCTTCGCGACGGGTGCGCGCCGGCGTAGGCGCGCGCAAGGCCGGCGAAGAATTCCTCGCCGACGATCTTGCGTACGATCGGATATGCGCCCACGAGTGCCTGCCCCCAGTTCCCGAAGACGTTGCCGCGGTACGCCGCCATTCCCGGCGGGCCGCCGCGCGAGAGTAGCGCAGCGCCGAAGTCAGATTGCCACGTGCCGAGCGCTGGCATAGTCGGCTTTCCTCGCTTCCTCGAGCAGCACCGCAAGGGGAGGGATGTCGGTATCCCACTCGATCAGCGTGGGCACCGCGCCGAAGAGCTCGAGCGCGGCTTCGTACAGCTTCCACACCGGCGGCGCGACGCGCGCACCGTGGTGGTCGATGAGAAGCTCGCCGCGCCGGAAATGTCCGGCGAGGTGGATCTCGCGGACGCAGCCGCGCGGCAACGCCGCGATCGTCGACTTCGCGTCGCGCCCGAGGTTGACCTGGTTCACGA
>DASTPE010000128.1:0-9064 GCA_035762345.1 Burkholderiales bacterium | reverse complement strand
GATGCGCAGCTCGTCTGCTGCGAAGTCCTCTGGAGCGGCCTGCTCGCCCTCGCACGCGGCGACGGCGTTATCCCAGAGCGTCGTGTGCGCGAAGCTGTAGGCGATTTGCTTTGGCGCCGGGTCGGCTTCGAGGAAAGTCCGCATGGCCCCCAACATCTCAAGAGCATCCTGGCGTTTCAGATTGACGCGGCCCTCAGGCAGCCAGTCGCGCAGCGCCGCGGCCTCCTCCGGCGGGACGCCGGCGGGCGCTCGCTCGAGAAGCGCTTCGTAGCTGCGCTCCTGATAGAACGTCTTCTTGGCGGCGCGAACGAGTGCGTCGCGCGTCGCGGTGCTGATAACGCCGGCGCTTGCGGCCTCGGCGAGCGTCGCGCGGATGTTGACCATCGCCTCGGACAGCGCGACGTATCCGGTCTCGGGCGGCCCGTGGATCACCGCGACTTCGTCGTCGTCCTCAAACGGCTCGCCGTAGGGCGCAAGCGCGCCAGAGCGATAAGCCTCGAAAATGCGGCCGACGCCGACCATACCGAAGGAATGGAGCTCGGCCGCGCGCAGCGCCCCCATGCTGGCGGCGCCGAAGACATGGATACCATTGGCCATGGCCCACAGAATCTCTTTGTGCCAAACCGACGGCACATGCTGAAACACACCGTCGACGATGCCGATCGCGCGCGGCCGCCGGCGCGAGGCCACGCGGTAGATATCGCCCTGCCGGACAGGCGGCATGCACTCGACTGCACCACGGCTGCGGACTTCCTCCGGACGAAGCGTCGGGCCGGCAAAGAGGATCGTAGTCATGAGCGTGCAGCGTCGATTGCCCGGGCGCGGGCGCCGGGGACGTAGTCGCTGCCAGGCCCCTTGTCCGGACCTTCGAGGCCCGGCACGACGACGCGCACGACGGGCAACCCGTATTCCGCGATAGTGAGATCGACCACCAGGGCCTGCGCCATGCCGGCGCCAACGAGCTGCCGTAGCATCCAGTCGACGTCAGCGGCGATGTCGTCCGCTTCGAAGCTAGGCACGTCCCGAAAGGCTCGCGCCGACGCACGCGATGCCAGGAGAGCGCGGCAGTCGCGCAGTCGCCGCTCGCGCACCGACCCGGCATATAGCTCGGGCACAAAGTCGTCGCGCGATCCGGCGATATAGGTGGTGCGCGCTTGCGCCGCCTCGGTGAGCGCGCGCGACAGCGCGATGGCGCGCGAAGGATGGCAGCCGGAGCCATACTCGGGATCGGCAAATCCGGTTTGCTGGCCGACCAGGAGGCAATAGAAGGTGGCCACGCCGACATCGGAGGTCGCATCCCATACCATCACGTCGATGCCCGCCGCGGCGAGCCGATCGAGAAGCGCGCGGCAGGCGGCATCGTCCACAGTATCCAGATCGACGACGGTAGACCTGCGTGCCGCGTCATCGCGCCGCTTCCACAAGGTGATGGCGTCGCGTTCGATGACTTCCGCAAGGCCGTGGCTGATCGCCTCGAGCGCGTGGTTACCCGATGCAAGACCGTTGGTGTTGGCGGCAAAGCATAAACTGCCCTGCGGAAACGGCAGGGTGTAGTCGGTGTGTACGCACTCGTAGGGCAGCCACGTCGTTCCACCGCCCATCAGTTCTCGTCCGGCGACCCACAGAATCGGCAGATCATCGGCAAATCGTCCGCGCACCGAGAATGGTAAGCGGGGCACCTCGGCGACGCATTCCGAGCGGCAAAGCTCGGCATAGGTTGCGAGCCGCAGCGGCAGCGCGACGCGCTCGGCGTGAAAAGTCTCGATCGCCTCCATCACCCCCGAAACCTTGGCCGCCGCCAGATCGAGGCCTTTGCCCTGGGCTACGGCAACGGAACGCGAGTTCGGACGGCAGACCATGACGACGGGGATGCCGATCAGGTCCAGACCGGTGATATTGGCGATCCGCGTAATGCCCATCCCTGGCAAGAGCGGCATCAGGCGGGCCAGGGTTTCGCCTGGCGGTACGGTCCGGTGCGTGCCGAGCCGATAGACCTTGAGCGCGCGGTCTCCGTGCTGGGGCGCAGCTCTGCCAAATGGCCGCACCGCGGCGCCTTGCGTCGCCGTGTCTTTCGCCGTCACGCTGCCACCCACGTTCACGCTGCCTCCCCTTTGGAGACCGGTATGCCGGTCTCTGCATACCGCCGCGCCGGACCAGCTACGCCATGGCGTCCATCAAAGCTCTTGCCTCGACGAGATCCGCCGTCGCGAACCCTTCGGTGAATTGTTGCTGCACCGACGCCAGCAAGTCGTAACCTTCGCGCCCGCGCGAGTTGTCGGACCACAGTCTCGCCAGACTCATCGCAGCGCGCAGTTCCAGGGCAATAGCATTCTGTTTGCGCGCGATCCGCCGTGCGCGCTGGAAATCCAGCTCCGCCTTATGCAGCTCGTCGCGGCTCCGCATCAGCTCGCCTCGGCGCCGATGCAATTCTGCGGTCCAGAAAACCAGTCCGATCGCCTTCGTCTCCGACAACGCCTGCTCGACGATGTGCAGTCCTTCGCCGATTTCGCCCACCATGCCGAACCCCTCGGCCAGCATGTCGAAGAAGATCGGATGATCTTCACGCGTACCCACGTCTTCCTGCGAGGCCAGGCCGCGACGCATCAGCTCGACCCCTTCCTGCGGGTCGCCGAGACGGGCCAGCGCCCAACCGCGAAACACCAACCCCTTCGCCTTGTGGACCGGGAAGTTCTCGCGGCCGGCGAAGTCAATGATCCCGTCGGCAAGCTCCATCACTTTCGCCGCATCGCGGCGGTAGCAGTGCAGCAGCAAGTTCATCTCGAGCGCGTGCGCCAGGCTGCCGCTGTGGTCGAGACTTCTCGCCCACGCCAACGCCTCGTCCGCGCGCGCCACGGCGCGTTCCGGATGGCCGAGGAGCCAGAGCGAATAGCCGGCCTCACCACAAGCGCACACCTTGGGATCGTGACCGCCGTACATCGCCGCGTGCGATCGATAGTCGCCTCGACTGTAGATTTCGAGGCCTTCCTCCGCGTGTCGTAGGCACGCCGCGTGCAGGCCGAGGTGAAACCGGGTCGCCCATTGCGTGTGGTGGGCCTGCAGCATCAATCCCGGATCGCCCAGCTTGTCGGCGACGCGCAGCAGGTCGTCGGAAATCCGCTGTTTCTCGCGGAAGCTGCGAGTGTGCCGCCATAAGCCCCACAAGGCGGCGAAGCGCAGGGGGCTGTCCGCAAAGTGCGCGGACAGCCGCTGGGCGCGCGAATAGTTCTGCCGCACCTCAGCGCTGCGCGGCCCGCGAGTGATGATCAGCGTCGGGCCCAGCATGACGCGAATTGCGAGCTCCTTACGAGCTCGTTCCGGCGTATCGGGCAGCTGCGCCAGAAGCTCGAGTGCCTTGCCGAAGTGCCGCGCCGCCTCGAGGTTGGCGGAGCGCCGGGCGGCGCGCTCGCCAGCCTTCTCCCAGAAGGAAACCGCCTCGACGACGCGCTCCGCCGCCGTGAGGTGGTGTGCGATCAGCTCAGGCTGGGTGTCGACCGTTTCCGGAAACCGCTCGATGAGCACCTCGGCGGTTCGGGCATGCAGCGCCTGACGCCGGCCGCGCGGCAGGCTCGCGTAGGCGGCATCCTGAACGAGGGCATGCTTGAACACGCATTGCGCCTCCGCCGGCGAGCCGTGACGAAACATGAGCCCGGATTGAACGATCCTGTCCACCCCAGCATCCAGTTTCGCCTGCGGCCAGCCGGTCACGGCCGACAACAACGGGTAGGAGCATTCGCGACCGATGACGCCGCAGACCTGTACCACTTCCTTGACGTTCGCCAGCTGGTCGAGCCGTGCCATGAGAGAGTCGTGCAAGCTCGACGGAATCACTATGGAAGAGGACGCGGCCCGTGCCGGCAACTGCTCGGCTTCCTTGAGGACCGCCTTTGTCACCTCTTCGATGAACAGCGGGACGCCATCGGTTCTGCGTACGATCTGCTCGACGGTCTCGTCGGCGAGCGAAGCATGACCTGCCAGCTGGCGGACCATGGTGGCACTCTGCTGGCGACTCAGGCGGTTCAGGGTGAGGAACGTCAGCCGCGAGCGGTCCGCCGAATCCAGCGAGAACTCTGGCCGAAATGTCACCACGAGCAGCACCGGGGCGGCGCGGACCCATTCCATCACTCGCCCGAGCCATTCGAGCGAGGTGGGGTCGATCCAATGCGCATCCTCCACGATCATGAGGACCGGGTGGCGCGAGGCGACGTCATCGAGATGCTGGACGAGAGCGGCGAGCGTGCGATCCTTCTGCTGCTGCGGGTCGAGAACCAAAGGCGGATAGCGGCCACCCGTATCGACGGACAGCAGGGCGGCAAGGAGCGGCACGGCAGGAGCGGTGTTCCGCATTGTGCGCGACAGCAGCGCTTCAAGCTTGGTCAGCCTCTCTCCCGCCGTTTCACCAGGCCGGAAATCCGCCATGCGCCCGAGCTGGGCGATGACCGGATGAAGCGCGCTGTCGGCGTGATGCGGTGAGGACTGGTAGTGGAGCACCACGTGTGGCTCGGCGGACACACGGTGCAGCAGCGCGTGGACGGTACGTGACTTACCGATGCCGGCTTCGCCCGAGAGTAGGATCACCTGGCCTTCGCCACGCATGGCGTGATGCCAGCGATCGACGAGAAGGTCGATCTCTTCCTTGCGGCCGACGAGCGGCGTCAGCGCCGCGTCGCGGACCGCTTCAAAGCGGCTGTCGATAGGGCGCTCGCCCACGACGCGATAGGCATGGACCGGCTCAGCAAAGCCTTTGAGCGTGTGCTCGCCGAGCGACTCGAACTCAAACAGCGTGCCGAGAAGTTGCCGGGTACTCGGTGCAATGACCACACCGTTCGGCGGGGCGAGATGCTGAAGACGGGCGGCCAGGTTCGGCGTCTCGCCGATTACGGCGAGTTCACTCGTGTTTCCTTCGGCGGCGAGGTTGCCCGCGAGCACCAGCCCCGTAGCGATGCCGACGCGGACCGCCAAGCTGATCCCCTGGTGGACCTTCAAGCGCGGAATGGCGTCAACGATGCTGAGAGCGGCGCGCACAGCCCGCTCCGCGTCGTCTTCATGCGCGTCCGGATAACCGAAATAGGCGAGCACGCCGTCGCCCAGATACTGGGCGGTGTAGCCACGGTACCTGCCCACCACCTGGGCGCACGCTGCCTGGTAGCTGCGCAACAGCGCGCCCAGATCTTCCGGATCCAGGTCCCGCGCCAGACGCGTCCAGCCGACGATGTCACTGAACAGCACCGTGACCTGCCGCCGCTCATCCGAGCGCGCAGGCCGTTGGCTGCCGTCGGCTTTACGTCGCTCGGGCGCTACGGAGGACGCGATGCCCGTGACCGGCGCTCCGCATTGGCCACAGAACCGAAAAGCGACCGGGTTCGCAAAGCCGCACGCCGGGCAATCCCGTTCACCGAGAAGACTTCCGCAAGCTTGGCAGCGACCCGCGGCGGCGCTGGTCTCGGTCAAGCAGTATGGGCAACGCATGCGCTATCCCCGCAAACTACGCTGGCGAGCTTTACCCGATGGTGAGCGTCGGGCGCACATCCTGTCTGATGCTAGCGCAAGGTTTCGGCGCACGGAAGCTTTCGCCTACCTTTTGGCCGCGCTTCTTTTCCATAGCTCCCAGGGCCGCTCGATCGTCCCTCGGTTGGAAATAGTTGAGCGCCGACCTTCCTCGTCGCTCAGAAATTCGATCGGGCCTTCGAGCTGCGTGGCCCGGAGCTGTAGGCGCGCGTTCATCTCGGTGTAGATCGCCCGGAAGACCGCCTCGGGAACGCTGTCGCCGATTACGGTCATGCCGTGGCCGCGCATGAGGACGCAGCTGCACTTGCCGAGCGTGTCGGCGAGGGCTTTCCCGAGCGGGTTGTCACGAATGAGAAGGTCGTTATCTTTTCGTACTTCTCGAATATCGAACACCGGGGCGCCGGACCAGAGGAAGGAGCCCATGTGGTAGATGGGGCGCAGCTTCGTGCTCGTGACGCCGAACGGGATGACTGAGGGCGAATGACTGTGCACGACGGCCATTACCTCGGGGTGCGCGCGGTAGATCTCGCCGTGGATGTAGCGCTCCAGGAACCCCTTGCGCTTGTCGCCGGGCAGCGGCTCGCTGTCGGCGTCGAGCTCCATGAGGTCCGCGGCGGTGACGAGCGCGGGCGCGAGCGAGCGCGACATGATGAAACGCTCTGCATGCTTATCGCTGCGCGCGCTGACGTGGCCGTAGGCGTCGAGGATCCCGTGTTGGGCAAGGATGCGACTCGCCGCGACGAGATCATCGACGAGCGCCTTGCTGGAGGAAAGTTTCGGCTTCTTCATTTGTGGCGCAACTCCCGTAACGAAGAGGAACTCAGGTAGAGGATTAGCACGGCGGCGATCGCCGTAGCCGCGAGAATGGTGGAGGCGTTGCGCACGCCGACCGCGTCGGAGAGCGGGCCGGCGACGAGCGCGCCGATGGAAATGAACGCGGGGTTGAGCATGAGGAGCGCAGAGATGCGTCCGCGCATTTCTTCCGGCGCAGCGATCTGCAGCATCGCCATGTTGCTCGAGGCGTGCGCCATCTCGGCTGCGCCGCCGATCACGCTGAACGCTATCGCGGCGCCGAGCGTCGGAGAGAGCGCAACGCCCATGATGGATATGGCCATGACTACTACCCAAACCGCCTGGAGCAGGCCTTGGCGCTCGGCGCGGGCGAGCGCGTTGGCGATGAAGCCGCCGAGCGTGCCGCCGACGCCGACCGCGGTGAGAAGGAGCCCGAGGCCCGTCGGCCCGGCGGCGAACTCGTCCTTCGCGTAGATTGGGTAGAGCGTCCCGAAGACCGGGATCAGCACGAAAAACGGCAGCAAGCCGATCGTCAGAAGCACACGGGTACGCGGATTCGAAACCGCGAAGCGCAGCCCTTCAGCCATTTCGGCGAAGGCGGAGCGCTCCTCCTTTCGCTCCACGCGAGCCGGAAACGCCACCATGAGCACCATCAACCCCGACGCGGCGTAGAGAACCCCCTGCAGGAAGAAGCTCCCTGCGCCGCCGACCGTGGCGATGATGTAGCCCGCCGCCGCCGGGCCGAGGACGCGCGCCAGCGAAAAGCCAATCGTGTTCAGCGCGACCGCCTTTACCGCGAGCTCGCGCGGCACGAGCTCGAACGCGCTAGTGAAGCGCGCCGGGCGATCCATGACGTTGGAGGCGCCCATCAGCATGGTGAACGCGAACAGCATCCAGGTATCCACGATATCGAGCGCGAGCGCGGCCCCGAAAGCGAGCGACACGGCCGCCGCGAGCCCCTGGCTCGCCTGCATGAGCCGCCGCCGGTCGTAGCGGTCGGCCGCCATCCCGGACACGGGAGTGAGCAGCACCATCGGGATCGCACGCGCGCCCATCACCGCGCCGAGCAGCGCGCCCGAGCCGGTGATCTCGTAGACCACCCAGCCGAGCGCGGCGTGCTGGATCCACTGGCTCCACCAGGAAAGGAGCGACCCCGACCAGAGCGTGCGGAATTCGCGGTGGCTGAGGGGCGACGCCAGTCAGCGCCTCGGCGGCGCGGCCGCTCCGCTCATCGGCGCGTCGTAGCCGGGCACCACGCGGACATCCACGACGCAAACTTCGCCTGCTCTGACGTGCTTTATGGCTTCTTCGATGGAGGGTTTCAATTCTTGAAGATGCTTGACCGGTCCAATTCCTACCGCGCCCTGGGCGCGCGCCATGGCGGCAAGATCGATGTCCGGTTCGTCGATGCGCTGCCCGATCCACTTGTTTTCCACCGGCCGGCCGCGCTCGCGCGCGACGCGCTCCTGATGCATCTCATCGTTATAGAAGGATCGATTGTTCGCGACCAGCATCAGGCAGGGCAGCTTGTAATGCGTCGCCGTCCAGATCGCGGTGACGCCCATGAGGTAGTCGCCATCGCCCATGATGCCGGTGACCATGCGGCCCGAACCCTGCTTCTTCTCCTTCAACGCGAGCGCTGCGCCCACGGTGAGCCCCGGCCCGGCCCCTACCCCGCCCCCGCCGTCGGCGCCGAGGTAGTCGAGCGGATGCCTGAAGTGCCGGTACGCGCCGTTCCAGCCGAGCGGGAGCTTGGACAGGCAGACATCCACGCCTTCGGTGAGCTCGTTGAACGCTCGCGCGAGAGCCCGGATGGAGACCGCCGTGTCGGCCTCCCATTTGATTTCATCCTTTTGAGCAACGAGCGTCGACCGAGCCTTCACTGAATCCAGAAGCAAAGGCACGGCGACATCCGGCTCGCACATGAGGTAGACATCCGAAGGCGGTAAGCCCTGGTAGTCCATGCTCCAGCCGCGGTGGATGTGGGCGTCGAGGGAGACGCGGATCACTTTTGCGCCGACCGGCGAATCGCCCCACGCGGCTCTCAACGTGCCCGCGGTATCGATCCAATCGAGCGCCAGCACGACGTCCGCGTCCTTCAGAAGCTTTCCCTCCGGAAAAGTGGCGGGCGGCGCTGCGTGCAGCGGATGATCGGTCGGAAATGCGGCCGGCGTCTTGATATCGGTGAAGACGCGCGCCTGCAGCTTCTCGGCGAGCGCGATGCGCGCTTTCCACGCGGCTTCGCTGCGGCTCACTCGCCCGACGAGGATCGCGGGCGATTTCGCGCCGGAGAGCATCTGGGCGGCTAACTCGACAGCTTCACTTGACGGACAAACGGCAGGAGGCGACTTGAAACGCAGGACATCCGGTAACGGCGGAAGCGAGCCGATCTTGGCTTCCTGCAGCGCAGCATCGAGGTTCACGTAGGTCGGTCCGCGCGGCGCGGTGTCTGCGATCTGCACCGCGCGCAGCAGCGCTTCGTATGCCGCCGGCACTGAGGCGGGCTGGTTGTCCCACTTGGTGTAGTCGCGCACCAGCGCGCCCTGGTCGGACGCGGTATGGATCCAGTCGATCCAGGGCCTGCGGCGTGCCGCGTCCCACGGACCGGTGGCGCCGAGGATGAGCATCGGCACGCGATCGCACCAGGCGTTGAAGATCGCCATCGAGCCGTGCATCAGGCCGACGTTCGAGTGCAGCACCACCCCCATCATGCGGCCCGAGGCCTTGGCGTAGCCGTGCGCGATGGCGACCGCGGCCTCCTCGTGCA
>DASTPE010000127.1:0-33704 GCA_035762345.1 Burkholderiales bacterium | reverse complement strand
CTGTGGGCGATGACGCGCGCTCCCGTGGCGGCGGTCGCCGCGCTGCGGGAGACCTCGGTCATCTTCGCCGCGCTGATCGGCGCATGGCTCCTCAAGGAAGGGCACATCGCGCGCCGCCTGATCGGCGCAGCGACGGTGGCCGCGGGCGTCATCGCCCTCAAGATATGAACGCGCGCATCGTCATCGCCGGCGGCGGCATCGTGGGCGCCAGCGTGGCCTACCACCTCGCCAAGCTCGGCATGCGCGACATCCTGCTCCTCGAGCAGGGGCGGCTCAGTTGCGGCACGACGTGGCACGCGGCCGGTCTCGTCGGGCAGATGCGACCGAACCGCTCGATGACCCGCATGAGCCAGTACGGCATCCAGCTTTATTCGACGCTCGAGCAGGAGACCGGGCTCGCCACGGGCTGGAAGCAATGCGGCAGCGTCAACGTGGCGCGCACGCCGGAGCGCTGGATTGTGTTCCAGCGCCAGGCGGCGATGGCGCGCAGCTTCGGCATCGAGGTCCATCTGCTCACTTCGCACGAGGCGCTGGAGAAGTGGCCGCTTCTGCGGATCGACGATCTGCAGGGCGCGCTGTGGTTTCCCGCCGACGGCAAGGCAAACCCCGCGGACCTTGCGCAGAGCCTCGCCAAAGGGGCGCGCAATCTCGGCGTAAAGATTCAGGAAGGAGTGCGAGTCGAAGGCATCGACCTGGCGGCCGGTTTCGTGAAAGGAGTCCAGACCACGGCGGGTCTGGTTCAGTGCGAGACCTTCGTCAACTGCGCCGGCCAATGGGCGCGCGCGCTCGGCGCGCAGCACGGCGTCAACATTCCGCTACATTCGGCCGAGCACTTCTACATCGTCACCGAGCCGATCGCGGGCGTGCACCCGATGCTGCCCGTGATGCGCGATCCCGACGGCTTCATCTACTTCAAGGAGGAAGTGGGTGGCCTCCTGATGGGGGGATTCGAGCCGGTGGCCAAGCCCTGGGGCATGGAGGGCATCCCGGACCCGTTCGAGTTCCAGCTGCTGCCCGAAGACTGGGACCAGTTCCAGCCGCTGATGGAGGCCGCGATCCACCGCGTGCCGGCGCTCGAGACCGCGGGTGTAAAGATTTTGCTGAACGGACCGGAGAGCTTTACGCCGGACGGCAACTTCATCTTGGGCGAGGCGCCCGAGGTGCGCAACTACTTCGTGGCCGCCGGGTTCAACTCGGCCGGCATCGCCAACGCCGGCGGCGCGGGCAAGCTCCTCGCCGAATGGATCGCGGGCGGCGAGGCGCCGATGGACCTGTTCGAGGTCGACATCCGGCGCTTCGGCGCGTTCGCCGCGGATGCCAAATGGCTGCGCAGCCGCACGGTGGAGACGCTCGGGCTCCACTACGCTATGCGCTGGCCGCGGCACGAACTTAAATCCGGGCGCCCACAAAGGGTTTCACCGCTCTATGAAAAGCTAAGACGGAAAAACGCCCAGTTCGGCTCGAAGTTCGGCTGGGAGCGCGCCAACTACTTCGGCCCGAAGATGGAATACACGCTCGGCCGCCCCACATGGCTGCCCGCCGTGGTCGAGGAGCAGCGCGCGATCCGCCAGGCGGCCGGCATTCTCGACCAGGCTTCCTTCGGCAAGCTGCGCGTGCGCGGCCGCGACGCCGCCGCGCTGCTCGACCGCGTGTGCGCGAACCGCATCGGACGACTGACCTATACGCCGATGCTCAACCGCAAGGGCGGCTTCGAAAGCGACGTCACCGTGCAGCGTTGGGCGGACGACGATTTCCTCGTTATCACCGGCTCCGCGCAGCCGGTACGCGATCGTGCCTGGCTCTTGAGGCACAAGAGGCCGGGTGAAGAGGCAAGCGTGGACGACGTGAGCGCCGAGTGGTCGGTAATCTCGGTGCTCGGTCCGCGCGCGAAGGAGATTCTCGACCGGACCGACATCGGAAGCGCGCGGGCGCAGCCCGCTTCCTATGTGGGGGGCCCCGGCACGGAGCTCTATGTCCCCGTCTCTGAGGCGGCCGGCCTCTACGAGCGCATCTGGGCGGTGGGGAAAGTTTTCGGGCTGCGCGATTGCGGCTACTACGCGCTCGATGCGCTGCGCATCGAGGCCGGCCGCCGCGCTTTCGGCGCCGAGCTTTCGCCCGACTGCACGCCTTACGAAGCGGGGCTAGCTTTCGCGGTACGCCCCGAAAGGCGCAATCCGCCACAGAAGCTCTCCAAGCGCCTGCTCATGTTCACGTTCCCCGCGAGCGCGCTGTTCGCCTGGGGCGGCGAGCCCATCCTGCGCAACGGAACGCCGGTGGGCGAGCTCTCCTCGGTCGGCTACAGCGCGACGCTCGAATGCATGGTCGGCATGGGATTCGTGCACTCCGAGGACATCGAGGGGCGCTACGAGATCGAAGTTTCCGGCGAGAAATTGCCGGCGAAGGCGTCCCTCAAGGCGCCGTGGCCAGGATAGTTCGCACCGATCGCGAGCTCGAGCTTCCCGCGGTCGATGCCGCGCTGCGCGAAGCAGGACACGAGCTCGTTCTACTTCCGGAGAACGTCGCGGAGGACATTCTCGTCCGCGAGGCGGAAGAAGCGACGGTCTTGCTGATGTGCTACACGCCAATCACACGCCGGGTAATCGACAATGCTCGCACGCTGAAGGCGATTGTGAAGTACGGCGTGGGCATCGATGCGATCGACCTCGCCGCGGCGCGCAGCCGCGGCGTCCCGGTGGTCAACGTTCCGGAATACGCCGAGGGGACGGTGGCCGAAGGGGCGTTCGCGCTGATGATAGCGCTCGCGAGGAAACTGAAGCTGCTGCAGCGCGCCATGGACCTGGAAGGCTGGGTATGGCCGACCGGCGAGTGGCTGGGAAGCGACCTCGCCGGCAAGACAGTCGGGCTCGTGGGGCTTGGGCGCATTGGCTCGGCGTTTGCGCGCATGGCCGCCGCTTTCCGCATGCGCGTGCTGTCCTACGACCCCTACGTCCCAACCGCCACGCACCGGAACCTGCACGCGATGCTCGCGGAGAGCGACTTCGTGTCCATTCATTGCGTGCTGAACGACGAGACGCGCCACCTCGTGGGCGAAGCCGAGCTTCGGTCGATGAAGCCGGGCGCCTTTCTGATCAACGTTTCGCGTGGCGCGATCGTCGATGAATCGGCGCTGTTGCGAAATCTGCAAAGCGGCCGGCTGGCCGGCGCCGCGCTGGATGCTTATAGCGTGGAGCCGCTGGCGAGGCGGGAACATCCACTGAGCGCGCTCTACGCAATGGATAACGTCATCCTCTCGCCGCACCTCACCTTCTACACCCGCGAAGCGATGGCCCGGCTCGAGGCTGAAACGCTCGAGCGCTGCCGCGAGGCGCTGGAAGGCAGGCCGCTGACGATCAGGTCGAGGGATCCGCGCCTGCGGGCCCAGACCCGGGGCGTGCGCTTCCTCGACTGAAGTAGTCCCTCGCCACGAGTCGCGCTTCGAGCGTCAGCTCCAGCCTTTCCACTTCAGCAAATTCCACCAACAGAAATTCCGATACTTCGCCGTCCTGGTTGCGCGGTTGGAATCCGTCGGGTAGCTCGAGATCGTAGACGTGGACTACTTCGGATTGCACGCCCTCGGGCACCGCGCGCAGGATGTGCGCGGTGCCGCCTGGGCGTGCGCGCCGCGCGATCTCGGCGGGAATCCCGGCTTCCTCCCACGCTTCTTTGATCAGGACCTGTTCAACCGACAATCCTGAGGTCAGGCCGCCGCCGACGAGATTGTCGAGCAGCGCGGGATCGATCGGCTTGGTCGCGCTGCGTCGCGCGAGCCACATCCTTCCATCGAAGGAGATTCCATTGACATGCACCGCGTGCGTAGTGAGTCCGAACGGCCGCGCCGCCGCCCGCTCGATCTCGAAGAGATCCTCGATGCGGTAGCGCTCGTCCCGCCATCCCGGGATGAAGCCTTCAGCGGCGAGGGCTTCGACAACCGAAGGGAAATCCTGGACATTGTGAAGAGCGACATTCTCAGGACTGCACTTGAAAACCGCGGGCCAGGCTTTTAGCCGCGCCGCGAGCGTTGGCGTGAGCCAGCCAATCTGGCGACCCGCGGTCATGAAGCGCACGTAGCGTGAAGGGTCGATGCTCATCGGACGGGGCGCAGCGCGAGCGCGCAGGTAAGCGCGATCGCGCCGCCGAAGCCGAGCGCGACGAAGGCGAGGCCCCAGGAAATCGGGGGTGTTGCGCCGGCGCCGACGGCCGCGTCGAGCACCAGGCCCACCGCCAGCGGCGCGATCGCGCCGGCGCCGAACCCGGCGAAGCCTCGCCATGCGAGCACTGCGCCGAGGTAGCCAGGACGCACGGCTTCCGAGATCGCGGTCGTCAGCACCGGCGAATCGCCGAGCGTAACGAAGGCATAGGCGAGGACGAGCGGGACGAGAACGAGCGACGGTGCGTGGACCAGCCAGCCGATGGCGCATGAGACGATCGCGCCGGCCGCGGCAAGCGCGACGAGCACCGGACGGCGGCCGGTGCGATCGGAGAGGCGTCCCATTGTGAACGCAGAGACTGCGCCAACCGCGTGGAGCAGGGCGGAGAGCCACGCGCCCGACATCGCAGCGCCGCTCACCGCCGCGCCCTTGAGCGCGAACCCGGCGGCGAGGAAAGCGGGCACCCAGGCCCACATCCCGAGCAGCTCCCACGAATGGCCGGTGTAGCCGGCAATCAACAGGCGCGAGTCGCGGTTGTGCACGATCTCGTCGCGCAGCCGCACCTGTGCCGGGCGCGGGTGGATGCGGTTCGTGAACGGCGCGATCGAGGCGAGCAGCATGACTGCTCCGGCCGCGGGTAGCAGCCCGCTAAGAACGAACGCGGCCTGCCAGCCGCCGAGCGCGATGCCAAGCGCCGCCGCGGCAAGCGACGCGCAATAGCCGACTGAGGTCGAGGCGATGAGCCAGCCCATCGCCCGGCCGCGCCTTGCCGGAGCCACCTCGTCGGACAGGAGCATGACGAGCGGGGTATACACGCCGCCTTGCGCAAGGCCGACCAGGCCGTAGACCAGCACGGCCGACCACCAGTCCCGGGCGAGAAACCCGAAGGTCGCGCTCGCCAACGCGGCGGCGATGGCCGAAACGACCACCATTCGCTTCGCGCCGAAATGGTCGGCGGCCCAGGCGAAGCCGAACACCGAGGCCGCGTAGCAGAAGGTGAAGCTCGACACGATCGCGCCGGCCGCGGTCGCGCTGAGCGCCCATTCGACCGTGATGAGCGGAATGACCGCCGCCACCGTCATGAAAGTGGCGAAGAGAAACACGCGCGCCGAGCAGATGGCGAGCAGGCGGCCGGCGCTGAGTTGCGCGGGATTCATTTTTCGGGCTATAGTGCCATCATGCAACAGGCTGTGCTTTCGCCGCTTTTCTGCCGGCTCCTTCCCTCGGCGCTCCTCGCGCTGAGCCTGCTGCTGCGCCGCGCGCGCTAAATACTCCTGCCTACAATCCGTGTTGTGACCAGGCCTGAAACCAGGCCAAGGACTCATTCCATGAGAACGACAGACAAGCTGATCATTTTCGACACCACCATGCGCGACGGCGAGCAAAGTCCGGGCGCATCCATGACGCGGGAGGAGAAGCTGCGCATCGCCCGGGCGCTCGAGCGCATGAAGGTTGACGTGATCGAGGCTGGGTTCCCCGCCTCGTCCAACGGCGACTTCGAGGCGGTGCGCGCGATCGCCAACGCGATCAAGGATTCCACGGTATGCGGACTGTGCCGCGCCAACGACCGCGACATCCAGCGCGGCATCGACGCGCTGAAGGGCGCAAGATCGTGGCGCATCCACACCTTCATCGCGACTAGCGCGCTTCACATGGAAAAGAAGCTCCGCATGACGCCCGCGCAGGTGCTCGAGCAGGCGAAGCTCTCGGTGCGATTCGCCAAGAACGCGTGTCCCGACGTCGAGTTTTCGCCGGAAGACGGGTCCCGCTCCGAGCTGGATTTCCTCTGCCGGGTGCTCGAGGCGGTGATCAAGGAGGGAGCGACCACCATCAACATTCCGGATACGGTGGGCTACGCCGTGCCGCAGCAGTTCGGCGAATTCATCAAGCAGCTCAGACACAAGATTCCCAATTCCGACAAAGCGGTGTGGAGCGTGCATTGCCACAACGACCTCGGCATGGCGGTCGCCAATTCGCTCGCCGCGGTGCAGATCGGCGGCGCGCGCCAGATCGAATGCACCATCAACGGCCTGGGCGAGCGCGCCGGCAACACTTCGCTTGAGGAAGTCGTCATGGCGGTGAAGACGCGCCACGACTTCTTCGATCTCGACGTGGGCATCGATACGACCCACATCGTTCCTACGTCGCGGCTCGTGTCGCAGATCACGGGCTTCGTCGTGCAGCCGAACAAGGCGGTGGTCGGCGCGAACGCCTTTGCACACGCCTCGGGGATCCACCAGGACGGCGTGCTGAAGGCGCGCCAGACCTACGAGATCATGCGCGCCGAGGATGTGGGCTGGAGCACAAACAAGATCGTGCTCGGCAAGCTCTCCGGCAGGAACGCGTTCAAGCAGCGCCTGAAGGAGCTCGGGATCGATCTCGAAAGCGAGGACGCCTACAACAAGGCGTTTCAGCGCTTCAAGGACCTCGCCGACAAGAAGGCCGAGATCTTCGACGAGGACCTCCAGGCGCTGGTGGCGCAGGAAGCCGGGCGCTCGGGCGAGGAGCACTGGAAGCTCGTCACCATGAACCAGGCGAGCGGCATGGGGGAAAGGCCGCACGCGACGGTGGTTCTCAACCAGAATTCGAAGGAACTTCGGGCTGACGCGCAGGGCGACGGGCCGGTCGACGCGACCTTCAAGGCGATCGAGAGCATCGCAAGGAGCGGCGCGGAGCTACTGCTTTATTCGGTCAACGCGGTCACGACCGGCACCGAGTCCCAGGGCGAGGTCACGGTGCGTCTGTCGAAGGGCGGACGCATTGTGAACGGGGTGGGCGCTGACACCGACATTGTCGTCGCCTCGGCCAAGGCTTACATCAGCGCCCTGAATAAGCTCGAGAGCAAGATCGAGCGGCTCAACCCTCAGCACCAGCTCTAGCTACCAACGAGCTGCCTGCCCGTGAAGCGGCGCACATGGCTGTTCGTCCCCGGCGCCGATCCCGCCGCGCACCGCGCGGCGGCGCGCAGCGGTGCCGACGTGGTCATCCTCGAGCTCGAGGATTTCACCCCGCCGGAGCTGAGGTCGCGCGCGCGAGAGCTCTCGCGCGAGGTGTTCGACCGCTGGCGCGAAGCCGGCGCAGTGGCGGCGGTGCGCATCAATCCGCTCGAAACTTGTGGCAACGACGACCTGCGCGGCGTCCTCGCAGGCAGGCCCGACATCATCATGATGTCGAAGGTGGCCTCCTCGCAGCAGGTCGTAGCGTTGGAGAAAGCCACCGGTGGTGCGGTCGAGCTCGTGCCCAATGTGGAAACCGCGGCGGGGCTTGTCAATACTTTTCAGATTGCAAAAGCCAGTTTGCGCGTGAGCGCGCTCCTCGTCGCGAGCGAAGACATGGTGGCCGACCTTGGCACGGCGCGAAGCCGCAAGGGCGACGAGCTCGCCTACGTGCGTGCGCGTTTCCTGGTCGAGTGCCGGGCGGCTGGCGTCGAGGCGATCGACTGTCCCTACACCTTCAGCGACGTAAAGGGCGCGGTGGCCGACGCGCGCTATGCCAAGCGCCTGGGCTACCGAAGGAAGAGCCTCGTCGAGCCCTCGCACGCCCGCGCGATCAACCGCGTGTTCACAGCAAGCGCAAGAGAACTCTCGCGCGCCAGGCGAATCGTCGAAGCATTCGAGAGGGCACGCGCGGCGGGCAAGGACCGCGCGAAGGTCGACGGCGCGCTGATCGAAGTGCCGATCTACTCGGCGGCTAAGCGGCTGCTCGGGTCAACCGGGCATAACTGACCGCAGCTGCGAAGAACGCCAGGCTTAGGATGATTTCGGCGTTCGCAAGCGCTCGAGCCATTCCCGCTTCGGACCACGCCCTCGTCACGCCTTCGGCGAGGTAGGCAAGGATCAGCATGCTGGACCACTGGTAGGTGTAGCGCTTGCCCTTGAGGATCCCGCCGAGTGCCAGTGCCAGAGGCAGCGCCTTCAATGCCAGAAGCGAGCCGCCGGGGCGTAGCGGCGCCAGCCACAGCTCCCAGGCAAGGCCCAACACGATCAGTGCGCCGAGCGCGCCCGCTGCGGCCATGCGAGCGAGCGGCTTGCCGCTCATTTTCCCTCTGCGCCAGTCTCCCGCCGGTAGGTGTCGTAGCTGCGGTCCGCGTCCCGCATGCAACGTTCGTATTCCGCCTTGTCCGGGATCCGAATGCACTCCTGCCGCTGCCACGCCTGCCCGGCGCCGTACGTCTGCTCGCGCGTGCACCCTGGCAGACAAGACGCCGCTACAACCCATATCAGAACTATCTGTGGCTTAGCCGTACGGCGATCTCCGCAAGGCGCTTGCCCTGCTCGATGCACAACGCGCGCTCGCGCTCGGTGATCGGCTCGTCGTCCGCGACGCCGGCATGGTGGCTCGGGCCGTAAGGCGTGCCGCCGCTCCGTGTTGCGTTCAGATCGGCGAGCGTATAAGGCAGGCCCATCACCAGCATGCCGTGGTGAAGGAGCGGAAACATCATCGAGACGAGCGTCGTTTCCTGGCCGCCGTGCAGGCTTCCGGTGGAGGTGAACACGCACGCGGGCTTGCCGGCAAGCGCGCCGCGATGCCAAAGGAGCACAGTGCCGTCGAGGAAGTGCTTGAGCGGCGCCGCCATGTTGCCGAAGCGCGTGGGGCTGCCGAGCGCGAGACCGGCGCATTCTTCGAGATCGCGCGGCTCCGCGTAGGGCGGACCGGACTCGGGCAGCGAGGAGGGCGGCGTGACGTCCATAGATCCGGCGCTGACGCGGGGAACGGTGCGCACGCGCGCCTCGGCGCCCGGAACGCGCTCGATTCCCGACGCGATGAGCTCCGCCATGCGTCTCACCGAGCCGCCGACGCTGTAGTACAAGACCAGGATCTCCATCGCTATGATTAGGATAATGGAGAAAAGCGCCTGGCGGGGCTTCGCGGACTTCGGCCTGGCGGTGTTCCGGCGCTTCTACGAAGAGCGCGGCCTCCAGACCGCGGGCAGCCTCACTTACACCACGCTGCTTTCGCTTGTGCCGCTCTTCACTGTGGCGCTCGCCGTGTCGACCGCGTTCCCGGTATTCGACGACACCGTAGGCGCGCTGCAGGATTTCGTGCTTGAGAATTTCCTGCCCGACGCGCGCGGCATCGACACGATCGCCGACCAGATCACCGCGTTCACTCAGAACGCGGGCCGCCTTACGGCGATCGGCCTGGGCTTCTTTTTTGTCACGGCTGTCATGTTAATGATGACGATCGACGTATCGCTGAACCGGCTATTCCGGGTGCAGCGCAGCCGTCCGCTGGTGCAGCAGGTGTTGATGTACTGGGCGGTGCTGACGCTCGGCCCCGTGCTCATCGGCGGCAGCCTTTCGATGACCTCGTTTGCGGTCGGCGCTTCGCTCGGCTGGCTGCAGCTCGGCTTCGCTGCCGATGTGGTCCTCGGCGTGCTGCCCTTCGTCTTCACCTGCGCCGCGCTTACGCTCCTCTACGGCATCGTGCCGTACCGGGCGGTCAAGCCGCGCGACGCGCTTATCGGCGGCGTGATCGCCGGAATCGCGTTCGAGCTAGCCAAGCGTGGCTTTGCCATCTATCTCACCCGCTTTCCGACCTATGCGCTGATCTACGGCGCTTTCGCCACGATCCCGATCTTCCTCGTCTGGCTCTATCTTTCGTGGGTCGTGGTGCTCGCTGGCGCCACGCTCACCGCGATGCTGCCCGCGTACCGGCTGGCCGAGGGCAGGCCGCTTCCGGGACGCGACTTTATGGATGCGCTCTTCGTGCTTTCGGTTCTCGCACGCACGCAGGAGAAGGGCGGCCCCATGCGGCTCGCACAGATCAGCAACCAGGTGCGCGTCGTGCCGCACCGCTGCGAGGCGGTGCTCGAGCGGGCCGGCCGCCTCGGTTGGGCGGCGCGCACGGACAAGGACGGATGGGTACTCGCGCGCGACGCGGACGACCTTCGCGTCGCCGACCTCTACCGCGTATTCGCGTTCGACGTCGAAACGTGGGGCATTAGCGACGCGGATCTCAAGCTTACCCTGCGCCAGTTCGCCAGCAAGGAGAAGAAGTGATGACGATTCCACGCGCCGAGCGCCTGATCGCCGCGCTCGACGTCTCGACCCCGCGGGAGGCTCGGCGCCTGACCGAGCGGCTGGGCGACGCAGTGCGCTTCTACAAGGTCGGGCTCGAGCTTTTCATGGCCGGGGGCTATTTCGAGCTCGTCGACTGGCTTGTCGGCCGGGGTGCCAAGGTGTTCGTCGACCTCAAGTTCTTCGACGTGCCCGAGACGGTGCGCCGCGCGGTGGCCAACCTGCGCGGCCGCGGCGTGACCTTCGCGACGGTGCACGGCAACCAGCCGATGATGGAGGCGGCGGCGCGCGAGAAGGGGGAGGTGAAGATTCTCGCGGTCACCGCGCTGACCAGCCTCGACCGCGGCGACCTCGACGACCTCGGCTTTTCGTGCGACGTCGCGCGCCTCGTGCTCTCCCGCGCGCGCCGCGCGCTCGAGGCGGGTTGCGACGGCGTGATCTCCTCCGGACTCGAAGCGCAGGCGCTCAAGGCCGAGTTCAAGGATCGCCTGCTCGTAGTCACGCCCGGCATCCGGCCGGTGGACAACCGCGCCGACGACCAGAAGCGCACCGTCGATGTTGCGCAGGCGTTCGCAAATGGCGCCGACTATATCGTCGTCGGCCGGCCGATCCGCGAAGCCGCCGACCCCTGCGCCGCCGCGCAGGCCATCCAGGCGACCATCGCGGCGCTCTTCAGCGAATAAGCTCCTGCAGCAGCCGCTCGAGGTGCGAGTGGTGCGGTAGCAGCACGCCCTGGAACAGCGTCTCGTCGCCGTGCCGCACCAGGATGGTCGGAAAGTTGTCGACCTCGATGTCCTCGACTGCCTCGGCGTCGTCCTCGATGTCTATCCAGCGGAACTCGGCGCGCGGGAAGCGCTCGGCCATGGCGAGGAAGCCCGGGCGGTAGGCGGTGCAGGTATCGCACCACGCCGCGCAAAGGCAGGCGACCAGGAATTCGCGATTAGACTCCATGCGTGGCCGATTCTATTCACGCGCTGACCGGAATGGCAGGGCTGCTCGCCCTCGCCTGGGCCGCGAGCGAGAATCGGCGCGCCATCCCCTGGCGGGCGGTGGTTGCCGGCCTGGCGCTTCTCGTCGTGCTCGCGATCGTGTTTCTGAGAATAGAGTTCCTCAAGAAAGCGTTCTTGAAGCTGAACGACCTGCTGCTCGTTCTCGAGCGCGCCACGCAGGCGGGGACGAGCCTCGTGTTCGGGTATGTGGGCGGTGGCAATACCCCGTTCACCGTTTCCGACCCGGCCTCGAACTTCGTGCTTGCATTCCGCGCACTGCCGATCGTGCTCGTCATGAGCGCGCTCTCGGCGTTGCTCTTCTACTGGCGCGTGCTGCCCGCGGTCGTGCGCGCGATTTCGTTCATGCTGGAGAGAACGATGCGCATCGGCGGCGTGGTCGGGCTCTCCACCGCCGCCAACGTGTTCGTCGGAATGGTCGAGGCGCCGCTTTTCGTGCGGCCCTATCTCGCGCGCGTCTCGCGTGGCGAGCTTTTCGCGATCATGGCGGGCGGCATGGCCTCGATCGCGGGCACGGTGCTCTTCCTTTACGGTGCCATCCTTGGCCGCGTCCAACCCGACGCGGTCGCGCATCTGCTCATCGCCTCGATCCTTTCGGCGCCGGCGGCGCTCGTGATCGCGTTCCTGATGGTGCCTCCCGAGACGACGACCGGAGGCGACCTCGCGCTACGCTCGGAGGCGAGCAGCAGCATGGACGCCTTGACCCGTGGCACGCTCGACGGCGCGCAGCTCCTTCTGAATATCGTCGCCATGCTGGTGGTGTTTGTCGCGCTGGTAGCTCTCGTGAATCTCGTGATCGCGCCGTATACGCTGCAGGGCGCCCTCGGTTGGGCTCTCGCGCCGCTTGCCTGGCTCGCCGGCATCCCCTGGAGCGAAGCGCGGGCGGCCGGGGCGCTGCTTGGGACGAAAACCGTGATCAACGAACTGGTGGCGTACCTTGATCTTTCGCTCATGGAGAATATTTCCGACCGAAGCCGGCTGCTGCTCACGTACGCGCTGTGCGGCTTCGCCAACTTCGGCAGCCTCGGCATCATGATCGGCGGTCTTGGGACGATGTCGCCGGAACGCCGGGGCGAGATAGTAGGCTTGGGGGTAAGGTCGATCGTTGCAGGTACTCTGGCCACCTGCCTCACGGCCGCGACGGTGGCCTTGGTCCTGTAGCAGACCCACTACAGCAGGTTCATGCGTTCGGGGATATTCGTGTTCGGCTCTGGGCCATTAGCATCCGCCAACTTCCCCCTTGCATACGCACCTCCCTCCCTTCGTGCGTATGTAGGCAGTGACCCCGGATCCCTACCGGGGTCTTTTTTTGCTTAGGCAGGTATGCGCGTTCTCTTTGCCACGCCCGAATGCGCGCCGCTCGCAAAAGCGGGAGGGCTTGGCGATGTGAGCGCGGCGCTACCCGCAGCGTTGCGCGGGCTCGGGCACGAGGTGGACATCCTCCTGCCCGCATATTCGACGGCTCTCGGCCAGCTTTCCGGCCCGAGCGAGCAGAGCCGGTTTACCGAGCTCGGCCTCGACGTGCGCGTGCTCAGGCAGGGCCATTTCCTGCTCGCGGACTGCGCTGCGCTCTACCAACGCCCTGGCACGCCCTATCAGGATCCGGGCGGAGAGGACTGGCCTGACAACGCATTGCGCTTCGGGCTGCTATCGAAGATTGCAGCCCGCCTTGCCGCCGGATATGACGTGCTCCACTGCAACGACTGGCCTGCGGCGCTCGCGCCAGTGTATTTGCACGAGGCAAAGACGCTCGTCACGGTTCACAACCTTGCGTTCCAGGGGAATTTCGAGCGTGCGTGGCTTGGCCGGCTCGGTCTGCCCGAGGAGCTGTTCTCCATCCACGAGCTCGAGTTCCACGGGCGCCTCTCGTTTCTGAAGGGCGGCCTGGTCCACGCCGGCGCCATCAACACGGTGAGCCCGACATACGCGCGCGAGATACAGACGGAGGACCTGGGCTGTGGGCTCGATGGCGTGCTGCGCAGCCGCAGCGGCGCGCTGAGCGGCATCCTGAACGGAATCGATACTGAGCTTTGGGATCCGGCGAGCGATCGGCACCTCGCCGAGCGCTACGACGCCTCCACGCTGGAAAAAAAACACATCAACAAGCGCGCGCTGCAGAGGAAGCTCAACCTCGATCCGAGCGACGACCCGCTCATCGGCTTCGTAGGGCGTCTTACGCAGCAGAAGGGCGCTGATCTCGTCGCCGCCGCCGCCGCCGAGCTCGCCGCGCTTCCGGCGCAGGTCGCGCTTCTCGGGCGCGGGGAGCGGAGCATCGAGAGCGCGCTGGCTGCTTCCGCGGCGCGCCATCCGGGACGCGTGGGGCTGTCGATCGGGTTCAGCGAGGAGCTTGCGCACCTGATCGAGGCCGGTGCCGATCTTTTTCTCATGCCGTCGCGCTTCGAGCCCTGCGGGCTGAACCAGATGTACAGCCAGCGCTACGGCACGCCGCCCGTTGCGCGGTCGACGGGTGGGCTTGTCGACACGGTGGAAGACGGCACGAGCGGATTCCTGTTCGAGCGCGCGGAGCCTTCGGCGCTCGCCGCCGCGGTGCGGCGCGCAGTGGCAGCGTGGCGCGAGCCGGCGCGGTGGCGCGAGATGCAGCGCGCCGGGATGCAGCGCGACTTCAGCTGGCCTGCAGCCGCTCGTCGCTATGCAGATCTCTACTCGTGGCTTGCCAGGGCGGGGGAGACTTGAGCGGCTGGGCGCGAGCGCGGCGCCTGGCATCTCCTTCGCCGTGGATTTCTTCGACAAACGACGCCCGCAATGATATTGAGCCGTAGCGCATACGGATGTAGCGTGCGGGAGACCGCGTGTAGTCGTGCTGCGACAGGAGATTCAAGTCGCCGCGATAGCCCGGGTTCGAGTGGCGCCCTACCATTCCTCCAACCCCCGGGGCGCCCCGATTTCCAACAAGATCCTCACTACAGTAATCGTTGCCGGCGGAGCGCTGCTCCTCTCGGCCGCGCCCCCGTACGCCGTCGCCCCCGACCTGGTGAGGATCGCCTGCACGCCGTCGACGGCTGAGCCGCAGTCCGACGTAGATCGCGAGTCGCTGGATGTGGCGCAGCAGGCGCTTGTTCAGCACCTGTCGAAGCGCTTTTTCGTCGCTCCGGCGGCGACCGAGCGCATGGTGGCCGCGGCGCACTGGGCGGCAGCCGAAGTCGGGCTCGATCCGCTGCTCGTACTGGCGGTGATCTCGATCGAATCGCGCTTCAACCCGATCGCGGAGAGCGTGATGGGCGCCAAGGGGCTCATGCAGATCATCCCCAAGTACCACCTCGACAAGCTGCGCGCGGCGGGCGGCGAGGACGCGGTTTTCGACCCGGAGAGCAATATCCATGTTGGCACGCGCATCCTCCAGGAGTACGTGTACCGCACCGGCACGCTGGAGGCGGGCCTGCAGTTTTATAACGGCGCCCGGCGCGACGGGTCGGCTCAGTACGCCCACAAGGTGCTCGCCGAGCGCATGCGCCTTGAGCAGGTGTTGCGCGCGCGCGACGGATGAGGGCTCTTCTTCTTTTACTGGGGCTGCTCGGTCCGGCGGGCGGCTTCGCCGCGCAAAGCCATGTAAGCAGCGCCGACGTCGATGAGATCCGGACCGTCATCCATCGCCAGATCGACGCCTTCCGGCGCGACGACGCCCACGGGGCATTTGCCCTGGTGTCGCCCACGGTACAGCAAAGCTACGGCACCCCCGAACGCTTCCTTGACACCGTTCGCATAGCCTACCGCGCGGTATACCGACCGGCCAGCGTGTCGTTTCTCGAGCTCGTGATCCTCAGCGGCGACGTGGTGCAGCCGGTGCAGCTGACCGACCCCTCTGGCGGACTCTGGGTCGCTTATTACGCCATGCAGCGACAAAAGGACGGTAGCTGGCGCACCCACGGCTGCCGCCTCGTTCAGCCGAGCCGGATTATTTCTGCATAATCGGGGCGCCAGTGGAGGCGCCTGCACGAACCCTGGTCGCGCCGAGCGCGGTGTGGCGCGGCCGCCCCTACCCCCTGGGAGCAACCTGGGACGGGGCCGGAGTCAATTTCGCGCTTTTCTCGAAGCACGCCGAGGCGGTGGAGCTTTGTCTGTTCGACCCGAAGGGCCGACGCGAGATCGAGCGGGTCCCGGTGCGCGAGCGAACCGATTTCGTCTGGCACTGTTACCTGCCCGAGGCGCGCCCGGGCCTGCTCTACGGCTACCGCCTGCACGGGCCGCACGACCCTGACCGCGGCCATCGCTTCGATCCCAGCAAGATCCTGCTCGATCCCTATGCCCGCCTGATCCGGGGAAAAGTGTCGGCCGGCATCGGCAGGTGCGAGGTTGTGGACCCGGCGTTTACCTGGGGCGAAGACCGGCCGCCGCGCACGCCGTGGCAGGACACCGTTATCTACGAGCTGCACGTCAAGGGCTTTACGCAACTTCATCCCGAGGTGCCGGTACAACTGCGCGGCACTTATGCGGGCCTCGCATCCCAAGCAGTGATTTCTTACTTGAAGGATCTTGGCGTCACCGCGATCGAGCTCCTGCCGATCCACATCATCGCCGACGAGCGGCGGCTGCTGCACCACGGACTGCGCAACTACTGGGGCTATAACTCGATCGGTTTCTTTGCCCCCGATATGCGCTATTCAGCGAGCGGCTCGCTGGGCGAATTCAAGAGCATGGTGAAAACGCTGCACACGGCCGGCATTGAAGTCATTCTCGACGTCGTCTACAACCACTCGGGCGAGGGCGACCATACCGGCCCGACCCTTAGCTTCCGCGGGATTGACAACGCGATCTACTACCGCCTTGACCCTGCGCAGCCGCGTCGCTATCTCAACCATGCCGGCACCGGCAACAGCCTGAACCTGGCGCACCGGGTGGTGCTCGCGCTCGCCATGGACAGCCTGCGCTACTGGGTCCAGGAAATGCATGTCGATGGCTTTCGCTTCGACCTCGCCGCCACGCTCGCGCGCAACACGCAGGGCGCGTTCGACCGCAACGTCGCGTTCCTCGCCGCGGTGCGCCAGGACCCGGTGCTGTCGCAGGTAAAGCTGATCGCGGAGCCCTGGGACCTCGCGGAGGGCGGCTACCAGCTCGGCAACTTCCCGCCCGGCTGGGCGGAGTGGAACGACAAGTACCGCGACGCCGCGCGCTCCTACTGGAAAGGCGACGAGGGCTTGATCGGCGAGCTTGCCTCGCGCATCTCGGGCTCCCAGGATATTTTCCAGCGCAGCGGCCGCGCGCCCTTCGCGAGCATCAACTTCATCACTACGCATGACGGCTTCACGTTGCACGATCTCGTGAGCTACGAGCGCAAACGCAACGAAGCTAACCTGGAGGGCAACCACGACGGCTCGGACAACAACCGCAGCTGGAACTGTGGCGTGGAGGGCCCCACCGATCAGGTTTCGATAAGGAATCTGAGAGATAAGCAGAAACGTAACCTCCTCGCGACGCTGTTGTTCTCGCAAGGCGTCCCGCTCCTTTTGGCCGGCGATGAAATGGGACGGACCCAGCTCGGCAACAACAATGCCTACTGCCACGACAGCGAGCTCTCATGGATCGACTGGCAGCTCGACGCCGACGCACGCGCGCTGGCGGACTTGGTGAAGACGCTTCTTTCGCTACGAAAAGGCCATCCGCTTCTTCGTCGGCGCACCTACCCGAAGCCGGAGAACACTGCCTGGCTTTCGCCCGAAGGCCGGGAAATGACCGACGCGGATTGGAAGCTGCCCTTCGCGCGCTGCATCGGATGCCTCATGGTCGGCGAACGCCTCGCGGAGCGCGACGAGCGCGGCGCGTCCATCATGGACGACGACCTGCTATTGCTGATGAACGCGCACAACGATGCGGTCGAATTTCACCTTCCCGAAGAAGCGTGGACGGTGCTCGTGGATACGGCGCAGCCGCAGATGAATGCTCCTGGAAAGCATTACCGGCTCGAAGCGCGCTCGCTGGCGCTCCTCGCTAGGCCCAGACGCACAACCCCAGCTCGAACGGGTGCGTGAGCAGCTCGTGGCGGGGGTAAACACGGATACGGTAGTCGAGCCGGCCCGCGAGGCCAGGCTTGAATTCGATGGTGAAGCGATGCTCGCCGTCGGCAAGCCCTGCGGTCTCGACGAGTTCATGCGTATGGCGAACCGGCGCGCCCTCGTGCGCGCTGCGCGTGAGGACCAGCTCGACGCAAATGTCTCCGGGGACGAGGCCGTTCAGCTTGACGGCGACATCGACGAGAAGCGATTCGCCGAATTGGATGCGAGGCTTCGGCGTATCGAGCCGACGCACGGCGACGCCGTTCCATGCCGCCCGAACCTTGGCTTTCCATGCGGCCAACGCCTTCGCGCCTTCGTAATCTTTCTGCGTGTAGCGGTAGCCCTGGCGTGAGGCGAGGATGTAGTACTTCGAAACGTACTCGCCGAGCATGCGAGAGGCGTCATAGCGAGGAAGGAGCGAGGCCATGGAACGCTTGGCGATCTTCAGCCAGCCCGGCGAGTAACCACCGTCGGTGCGGTCGTAGTAAAGCGGAATCACCCGGTCCTGCAGGATCTCGTAAAGCGTCCGCGCCTCTTCGCGGTCGCGCCGGTGCGGGTCGAGCTCGGGCGAGGCCGGCTTGATCGCCCACCCATTCTCGCCGTCGTAGCCCTCGTCCCACCAACCGTCGAGGATCGAGAGGTTAATAACGCCGTTCATGCCGGCCTTCATCCCCGAAGTGCCGGAGGCTTCGAGCGGATGCACCGGGTTGTTGAGCCATACGTCTACCCCTGACACCAGGCGGCGCGCGATGTGCAAGTCGTAGCCCTCGACGAAGAGGATGCGGCCGGCGAATTCCTCCTGGTGTGACAAGTGCACCAGCGTGCGGATCAGCTCCTGCGCGGGTTCGTCGGCCGGGTGCGCCTTGCCCGCGAACAGGAACAGCACCTGGCGCGCGCGATCTGCGAGCAGGCGGCGCAGATTGTCAAGATCGTTGAAGAGCAGCGTCGCGCGCTTGTAGGTGGCGAAGCGGCGTCCGAAGCCGACGGTGAGGACGTTGGGGTTTGCCGGGTCGGCGTACTTGAGCAGCCTCTCGAGGTGCGACTCGCTGCCGTGGTTGCGCGCGTGCTGCAGCGACATGCGGTGGCGCACCATGTGGAACAGCCGCGCCTTGATGTCCTGGCGCACGCTCCAGAAGATGTGGTCGGGGATCGCACGGATCTTCTCCCAGATGCCCGGATGGCCGAGGCGGTGCATCCAGCCAACGCCGAGGAAGCGATCGAGCACTTCGCTCCATTCCGGTGCGAGAAAGGTGGCGACGTGTACGCCGTTGGTCACGTACCCCACGGGGTTCTCTTCGGGCGCAATCTGCGGCCAGTAGTCTTTGAGGAGCCGCGCCGAGACGCCGCCGTGGATGCGGGAGACGCCGTTCTGGTAGCGCGAGCCGCGAATCGCGAGCGCGGTCATGTTGAAATCGCCGCCTGCCGGGGGGTGGCCGAGCGCGGCGATGTTCGCCTCGTTAAAACACGCTTTCAGGTAAGGCAGCACCACGGCCTCGGCGAAATGGTCATGCCCTGCGGGCACCGGCGTGTGGGTGGTGAACACGGTATTCGCCGCAACTCCCTCGAGTGCCGCGTCCAATCTAAGGCCTTCCTGCATCAGCATGCGCACGCGCTCGAGAACCATGAACGCCGCGTGCCCCTCGTTGATGTGCCATACCGTGGGCTTGTGGCCGATCGCGGAGAGCGCGCGCACGCCGCCCACGCCGAGAACGAGTTCCTGCTCCAGGCGCGTGACGCGGTCGCCGCCGTAGAGGCGGTGGGCGATGTCGCGGTCGCGCTCGGTGTTTTCCGGCAAGTCGGTGTCCAGCAGGTACAGCGTGACGTGGCCGAGGCGCGCCTGCCACACCTTGACCAGCACGTTTCTTCCGGGGAACTGGACCTCGACCGTCAGGTCGCCGCCGTCGGCGCGGCGCACCGGTTCGATCGGCAGATCATCGAAGTCGTTGTCGTGGTATTCGGCGCGCTGGCGTCCGTCAGCATCCACGGTCTGGGTGAAGTAGCCCTGCCGGTAAAGCAATCCGACCGCGATGAACGGCAGCTGGAAATCGCTCGCCGCCTTGCAGTGGTCGCCGGCGAGGATGCCCAAACCGCCCGAGTACATCGGCAGGCTTTCGTGCACCCCGAACTCGGCGCAAAAATACGCGACCAGGTCCTCGGGCCGGAAGCCGCCCGAGTTCTGCTTGAACGGCGGCTGGGCGTGATAGGCGTCGAAGGCCGCGAGCACGCGCGTGAGGCTGTCGAGGAACGCCGGGTCGGCGGCTGCGTCCATCAGGCGCTGCTCGTCGATGCGCTTGAGCATCGCCTTCGGACAGTGGCCGACCGCGTCCCAGAGCGCGGGGTTCAGCCTCGCAAAGAGCGACCGCGTGGGGCGGTTCCAGCTGTACCAGAGATTGTTCGCGAGCTCCTCGAGGCGCTCGAGGCGCTTCGGGATGCAAGGGTTGACCTCGAGCGAATAGCTGGTGGGAGGCTGCACGGAGCCGCGTAGTCTACCGAATCAAGGCTCCGCCGGAGCGTGGGCGGAGCGCGACAGATTCAGATTTTCTCTCCACCAGAGCTCGGCTTCGCGTTGCGTCCACCGGTGCTCGAGCGCGAGCGCGTCGAAGGCTTCGACGAGGTCGGCGATGCGCTGCGGCCGGTCCTCGCGCCGCTTCTCGACGCACGAAAGCACGAGCAGGTCGAGCTCGATCGGGATCGGCTGCGGCGCCACCGCCGAGGCGCGCGACGCCTCCTCGTTCAGGATCTTGCTCGTGAGCTGGAGGTCGTCGGCGCTCTCGAAGAGCTTGCGGCCGGTGAGCATGAGGAACGCGACCGCGCCGAGCGCATAGATGTCGACGCGTGCGTCGACGTCGGCCGGGTTGCGCAGCCGCTCGGGCGCCATGTAGAGCGGCGTGCCGAGGATGCGCAGGCTCCGCGTGAGGTCGCGGCTGTGTCTCTCGGCGACGTGCTTCACCAGCCCGAAATCCAGAATCTTGACATGGTCGTACACCCCGCCGTAGTGGCACACCATGATGTTCTCCGGCTTGATGTCCCGGTGCACTACGCCCTTCGCGTGCGCCTCGGCAAGCGCCGCGCACACCTGGCGCAGGATGTAGATGGTCCGCGGCACCGGAATGGGATTTTGCCTGGACAAGACTTCGGAAACGGTCAGGCCGTCCAGGTACTCCATCGCGTAGTAGAACAGGCCGTCGCGAGTGCGGCCGAAGTCGAAAATTTCCACCGTGTTCGGATGCGCGAGGCTCGAGGCCATCTGCACCTCGCGCTCGAAGCGCGCGATCATCTCGTCGGTGGCGCGGGCCGGCTTCAGAAGCTTGACGGCCGCCGGCCGCCTCAGCAGATCATGGCGCGCGAGGTAGACAGTCGCCATCCCGCCTTCGCCGATACGCTTCTTGAGCACGTACGCGCCGAGCTTGCGCGCGCCGCCGAGCTCGCTGCGCAGCCGCACCACCGACAGCGCGCTCGCGGCAGCGGCGAGCACGGCGATGACGAGCGCCCCGAACACTACGCCGAAGGCGATGTTGAGATAGCGAAGCGGGGCGTAGGCCTCGGCGGCGCCGATCTCGACCGCGACGCCGAGGTCGTACTGCGGCACCCAGCGCCACGCGCCGATCACTTCGCCGCCGTGGTAGCTTGCATAGGGCTCGAGCAGCATGCCCTCGGCCTGGTGCGCCGCAAGCCTCGCAAGCGGGCTTACACCGCCGCCGAAGCGGCCAGGGCTGAGCAGGCTGCCGCCGCGGTCGAAAGCGTAGGTCTCGCCGGTGTCGCCGGTCGAGCCGGCGGCGAGGATGGCGGCGAAGCGTCCGTCGGCGTATTCGCCCACGCCGAGAGCGGCGATGATGTCGCCGGAGGCCGAGCGTACCGGTGTCTCGATCCATACCACCGGGCGGTCGAGCGGCAGCTGCGGCGGCGGCTTCTCCGGCGCGCCCTCCAGGCGCTCGTGCTCGCGGTAAGGGCGCACGAAGCGCGTCTCCCCGCGGAATACCGGCTCGAGGTCGCGTGCGAACGCGGCCGGCTCGATGCGCAGGCCGCAGTATTCGCGGAAACGTGATGCGACGATGCGCTGCGAGCGGTCGACGGTGTTGAACACCACTGCACCTTCGTCCTCGAGCAGCGCGGTGAGCTGCGCGACGAGCGGCCGGCGCGCCGGCGCGTTGCAGTAGTCCCGTGCTGCGGCGCCCGGCCGTGAAGCGATGCGCACCAACGCCTCGACCGCCTCTTGCACCTGCGGCTCGCGCGCCACTCGCCGCATGTCGGCCTTGTGGTCCTCGACCCAAAGCCCGAGAGTGCGCACCTCGGCTTCGAGCATCGAGCGCAACGCTGCGGCGCGCAGATCACGCAGCGAGCGCTCGACCTGGCTGTACGTCCAATAGCCCAGCGCGAACAGAAGCGCGGAGACCACGAGCACGCCGGTCGCCCAAGCTGGAACAGAGACCAGCCGCTGCTGCGGCTGCTCGGAAGCCGGGTGGAGAGTGTCCTCGGCGATGGCAGCGCGGGGCCCTGCCCCGCTCAGGGGATGGGAACGGCGGCGAGCAGCTGCGCGCCGACGTCGACGCGGCGTCCGGCGTCGTGCGCCGGGCGCAGGCGATGCACCGCGACGCCGGGCAGGATGGCCTGCACGTCCTCAGGGATCACCTTGTCGCGGCCCTCGAGCAACGCCCACGCCTTCGCCGAATGCACCAGCGCGAGCGCGGCGCGCGGCGAGAGGCCCGTGAGGTATTCGGGGGAGCGGCGGGTGTGCTCGACGATGGCCTGCACGTAGTCGAGCAGCGCGGGCGAGACGTATGTCCTCTGCACCCCGGACTGCAGCTCCATCAGCTCCGCGGGCGTCATGCAAGGATCGAGCGTCGCAAGGAGATCACGCCGGTCGGTGCCCGAAAGGAGCGCGCGCTCGGCGTCGCGGTCGGGATAGCCGAGTTCGATGCGCATCATGAAGCGGTCGAGCTGCGATTCGGGTAGCGGGAAAGTGCCCACCTGGTCGGAGGGGTTCTGCGTGGCGATGACAAAAAACGGCTCGGGCAGCTTGCGGGTCTCTCCCTCGGCCGTGACCTGGTGCTCCTCCATCGCCTCGAGCAGCGCGGACTGCGTCTTCGGCGTGGCGCGGTTGACCTCGTCGGCCAAGATCACCTGCGAGAAGATCGGGCCGGGGTGGAACTTGAAGCCACCGGAGTCGCGCTCGTAGATCGACACGCCGAGGATGTCGGCGGGCAGCATGTCGCTTGTGAACTGGATGCGCTGGAAGTGCAAGCCGAGCGCCCTGGCCAGCACGTGGGCGAGGGTAGTCTTGCCGACGCCGGGGAGGTCCTCGATCAGCAGGTGGCCGCGCGCGAGCAGGCACGCGAGCGCGAGGCGCACCTGCGTCTCCTTGCCGAGGATAATGCCGCTCGCAGCGCCCACCACACGGTCGATAGGCGACGACGCGACAGAGGGCTGCTGGAACTCGGCTTTGAGAAGCATGCGGCGATTGTACTCGATGCGATAAGATGGAAATTCGCATGTCTGCCGCATTTGTCACACATCCCGAGTGCTTCAAGCACGAAATGGGAGCGCATCATCCCGAGCGGCCGGCGCGCCTCTCCGCGATCGAGGACCAGCTCATTGCTTCCGGCCTCGGCCAGTACCTGGCGCGCTACGACGCGCCGCTCGCGAGCGACGAGCAGCTGGCGCGCGTCCACCCGCCCGAGTACGTGCAGGCGATCCGCGAGTTCGCGCCGAGCACGGGGACCGTGCATCTGGATCCGGATACCGCGATGAACCCGTTCAGCCTGCAGGCGGCGCTGCGTGCTGCGGGCGCGGCGGTTCTCGCTGCCGATCTCGTGCTCACAAGAAAGCACAATTCGGCTTTCTGCGCCGTCCGCCCGCCGGGTCATCACGCCTGCCGTGCGCGGCCGATGGGGTTTTGCATCTTCAACAACGTCGCCGTTGCCGCGCGCCACGCGCTCGCCGCGCATGGGCTCGAGCGCGTGGCGATCGTCGATTTCGACGTGCACCACGGCAACGGCACCGAGGACATCTTCGAGGGGGACGAGCAGGTGCTGATGGCGTCGATCTTCCAGCACCCGTTCTATCCATACAGCGGCACCGAAAGCCCGGCATCCAACATGCACAACGTCCCGCTCGCCGCCGGGTCCGGCTCCAAGGAACTGAAGAAGGCGGTGCTCGAGGAGTGGCTCCCGGCGCTGAATGATTTCAGGCCCGAGCTCGTTCTTTTCTCCGCGGGATTCGACGCGCACGTCGAGGACGACATGGCGATGCTGCGCTTCACCGACGGCGACTACGCCTGGGTCACCGAGCAGGTGAAGTCCGTGGCCGAGCGCTACGCGAAGGGTCGCATGGTGTCCATGCTCGAGGGCGGCTATGCGCTCTCGGCGCTCGGCCGCAGCGCCGTGCAGCACATCCGGGTTCTCGCGGGACTGAACTAGGTCTCGGAGTAAAGCGCGCCCTATAGGAAACGTTTTCGCAGTTCAGGCGTTGGCGCGATGCAGGCATCGTGGCGCCCGAACCAGCGATATCTGTTCCGTGCGACCACGTCATAGGCACGGTCGCGAATCGGCCGCGGGACGATCATGACCAGGCGCAGCAACTTCCACGCGCCGCGGAGATAGCGCGCTACACGGATGGCGGCGTCAGATCTTACGTAGGCTCTTCCATCGGCGATGACCACGAACGTATTCATCTGGGCCGGATCGATGCCGAACTCCTGCATCAGGCGCATGCCCGCCGGGGACTGCAGCGGCGCAAATCGAAGGGCCGGGTTCTCTTCGTGGCGCAGAACGAACGCGACCGATCCGGTGCAGAGCTTGCATGCACCGTCAAAGAGCAAAACGGGCCTAGACGGCGACAGGGGTCAGCTCAAGGAGCGAGCACGCGGCGGTGGCGAACGCCGCATCGTCGGTGCGGGCGATGCGCACGCGCGTTGCGTGGGGCAGTTGGGTGAAGTTGCGCGTCGCGGAGCGGCGATAGGCGGGATCGTAGTGCTCGACGAGCAGCCGGCGCACTAGCTCGCGCCAGTCAGTGATCGATTTCCATTCGGCAATGCGCTCGCGCCCGTGCAGAGCCACCAGGCAGTCGAGCTGCTTGTTTAGAGCGTCCCGGTCGGAAAGGAAATGGCGGTATTCGTCCATCAACAGTTCGACGCGTACGTCGACGCTGGTATCGAGAACGACACATGGCGAGGCGCGCATGCGCTCCATGAGCGCGTCCGGAACGTGAAGCTCGCCGATCTTTTTCGATTCGCCTTCGACGTAGACCGGTTTCTCGGGTTGGAGACTCGAAAGCTGCTGCAGAAGCAGGCTTTCGAACATCTTCTGTGTAGGCTGCGGCCGGTCGGGCAGGTTGCCGAGCACCGAGCCGCGGTGTGCGGCGAGTTCTTCGAGGTCCAGCACCTGCGCCCCGCCACGCTTCAGCGCACCGAGGAGGCGGCTCTTTCCGCTGCCGGTCGGGCCGTGAATGACGATAAAGTCCAACCCGGAAGGAAGAGATTGAAGTTGTGAAACTACGAGCCTGCGGTACGCCTTGTATCCGCCCTCAAGGGTCTCAGCGTTCCAGCCGATCTCGCGCATCACGTGCGCCATCGCGCCCGAGCGCTTGCCGCCGCGCCAGCAGTAGATGAGCGGATGCCAGCTCTTGGGCTTGTCGCGGAAAAGCTCGGCGACATGCCGGGAAACATTTCTGGCGACAAGCGCGGCACCGATCTTCTTGGCCTCGAACGGCGACACCTGCTTGTACAGCGTGCCTACCCCGGCGCGTTCGGCGTCGTCCAGCACCGGCGCCGAAATTGCCCCTGGGATGTGGTCCTCGGCGTACTCGGCAGGCGAACGCACGTCGATGATCGCGTCAAAGCGCTTGAAATCCATGGTTAAATTCTACGCCTGAGGTCATTCACGCCTGGATATGAACGCACCCGAGAAGATCCGCCTAACCGAGTTCAGCCACGGCGGCGGCTGCGGTTGCAAGATTGCGCCCGCGGTCTTGTCCGAGATCCTTAGAGCAGCACCTAAGGGAAGTGTGTTCTCGGAGTTGCTGGTCGGAACAGAAACCGCCGACGACGCGGCGGTCTACAAGCTGAACGAAACGCAAGCGCTCGTGGCGACGACCGACTTCTTCACTCCAGTGGTGGACGATCCGTACGACTTTGGGCGAATCGCCGCGACCAATGCGATCTCGGATGTGTACGCGATGGGCGCGCGTCCGATCATGGCGCTCGCGCTGGTCGGGATGCCGCTCGAGAAACTCCCGGTGAGCGTCATCCGACGGGTGCTCGAGGGCGGCGAATCGGTGTGCGCGGCCGCCGGAATTCCGATCGCGGGCGGGCACTCCATCGACACGCTTGAGCCAATCTATGGCCTGGTCGCGCTCGGGCTCGTGCACCCGCAGCGGGTGAAAAAGAACAGCTCCGCCCAGCCCGGCGATGTACTGATTCTCGGCAAGCCCCTGGGCATCGGCATCCTCTCGGCCGCGCTGAAGAAAGGAAAGCTCTCCGCCGCGGGCTACGCGCAGATGATCGAGTGGACCACGAAGCTCAACACGCCGGGCGAAGCGCTCGCCGCCATGCCGCAGGTGCACGCGCTCACCGACGTCACCGGCTTCGGGCTTGCCGGCCACCTGCTCGAGGTCTGCCGCGGGTCGCGCCTCTCCGCAGAAGTCGATTTTTCTTCCATTCCAATCCTCGGAGAGGCGCTCGACTGGGTGAAGCAGGGCGTCGCCACCGGCGCCTCCGACCGCAACTGGAAGGGATACGGGCATGAGGTCCAGTTCTCTGGCGAAGACTGGATCTCCGGCGAAGACTGGAAGCGCAAGCTCCTGACCGATCCGCAGACGAGCGGGGGGCTGCTCGTCGCGTGCGCGCCGGAAGCGCAGGAAGACGTATTGCGGATTTTTAAAAAGGAAGCGTTTGCGCAGGCGCGCGTGATCGGGCGGCTGCTCGCCGGAAAACCCGGGCTGAGCGTGCGCTGATTCTCATTTCAGAAGCGGTTTCAGAGCGGGCCAGACGCGCTCGAGCATGAGCGGCTGAGCGGCCTCGGTGGGATGGATGCGGTCGGGCTGGAAGAATTCCGGCTTCTCGGCGAAGTCTTCCAGCACGAACGGGACAAGCGCGGTGCGATTCGTCTTCGCGACATCGCGGAATACCGCCTCGAAGCCGCGCATGTACTCCTCGCCGTAGTTGGGAGGCACTTTCACGCCGAGCAGCAGTACGCGCGCGCCCTGCCGTTGTGCATCCTGGGTCATCGCGGACAAGTTGGCGCGGATCTGCGTCGGCGGCAGGCCGCGCAGGCCGTCGTTGCCGCCGAGCGCGAGGATCATTACCGCGGGGCGATGCCGCTCGAGCAGGGGCTTCAACCGCGCGCGCCCGCCGCCACTCGTGTCGCCCGAGATGCTCGCGTTCACGACGATATAATCGGGCTGCTCGCGCTTGAGGCGCTCCTCGAGCAGCGCCACCCAGCCGCGGTTGCGCGGAATGCCATAAGCCGCCGACAGGCTGTCACCGACCACCAGGATGGACTTTTCCGCAGCCCAGGCAGGAGCCGCCAGTACGACGACCAACAGCAGCGTGGTAATGGCGCGCGGCATCGGCAAGAGCGTGAAGAGCGGGGAAGCGGACCTCGTCATTCTGCGCGAGATCGATCTCGCGGTCACGCGCGGCGAAGCGGTGGCGGTGGTCGGCGCCTCCGGGTCAGGCAAATCCACGCTGCTCGCGATCCTCGCCGGGCTCGATACGCCGACGACCGGAACGGTCGCGCTCGATGGCCAGGATATCTTCGCCATGGACGAGGATATGCGCGCGGAGCTGCGCGGACGTGCAGTCGGCTTCGTGTTCCAGTCCTTCCAGCTCCTGCCCTCGCTCACCGCGCTGGAGAATGTCATGTTGCCCCTCGAGCTCGCTAATGACGCCGCGGCGGAGGCCAAGGCAAAAGACATGCTCGTTCGAGTCAGCCTGGGCGAGCGCCTGCACCATTACCCGAAGCATCTCTCGGGCGGCGAGCAGCAGAGGGTCGCCCTCGCGCGCGCGTTCGTCGTGCGGCCGAAGCTGCTCCTCGCCGACGAGCCGACCGGGAGCCTCGACGCCGACTCGGGTGCGGACGTGATCAGGCTCTTGTTCGAAATGAACCGCGAGTACGGCACGACGCTCGTCATGGTGACTCACGACGAAACTCTCGCCGCACGCTGCAGCCGCACGGTGCGCCTCGTAGGCGGCAGGATCGCGCCATGACGCAATCGTTGCGTATGCTCGTGCGCGACTGGCGCGCGGGCGAGCTGCGCGTGCTCGCGATGGCATTGACGATCGCGGTCGCTGCGATCACCAGCGTGGCATTCTTTGCCGACCGGGTGGGCCAGGGCCTCGCGCGCGACGCGCACCAGCTTCTCGGCGCGGACCTCGTGCTGCGTGCGGACAATCCCTGGCCGCGCAGCGCCGCCGAGGCGATCGACCGCGCCGGGCTGCAGCGCGCCGAGGCCGTCAACTTCATGAGCATGGCTTCCGGCAAGGAGAGCCACCTTTCCGGCGTGAAAGCCGTATCGGAGAACTACCCGCTTCGTGGGCGGCTGCGGATCGCCGCGGCGCTCGGCATGCCGGATGCGCCCGCCGCCCGCGGCCCGGCGCCGGGAACGGTCTGGCTCGAAGAGCGGCTCGTGACCACGCTCGGCGCGCCGGTCGGTTCGCGGATCCGCCTCGGCCGCGCCGAGTTCGAGGTAGCGGCAGTGCTCACGCTCGAGCCTGAGCGCACCACGGGCTTCTTCAACATCGCGCCCCGGCTGATGATGAACCTCGCCGACGTGCCATCGACCGGGCTCATCCAGGCGGGTAGCCGCGTCTGGTACTACCTCTATGCCGCAGGTATGCCTGAAAGAATCAGATCACTCGAAAAATCCATAAAGCTAGAGCGGGGACAGCGGATCGACAACCTCGAGACCGGACGGCCGGAGGTGCGCTCGGCGGTGGATCGGGCACAGCGCTTTCTCGGACTGACCGCGCTGCTCGCGGCGATCCTGGCCGGCGTCGCGGTCGCGCTCGGCACCCGGCGCTTCGTCGAGCGCCATCTCGACGGCTGCGCGGTCATGCGCTGCATCGGCGCGACGCAGGCGCAGCTGCTTCGCCTCTACAGCGTGGAGTTCCTGCTGCTCGGCCTGGCCGCATGCGCGGCCGGCTGCGCGATCGGCTTTATCGCGCAGGAAGCGATCGCGGCCGCCGTCGCCGAAGTGGTGCGCTCCGAGTTGCCGCGGCCGCGCCTCGCGCCCGCGGTGCAAGGCTTCCTGGTGGGGCTGGTGCTGCTCCTCGGCTTTGCGCTGCCGCCGCTCGTGCAGCTGAAGAACGTGCCCGCGGTGCGCGTCATGCGCCGGGAATCGGGCGCGCCGAGAGGCGGCACGCTGGCCGCCTACGCCGCCGGTCTCGTCTCGCTTTCGGCTTTGCTCGTGTGGCAGGCGGGAGACCTGAAGCTCGGCCTCACGGTGGTGGGCGGCTTCCTCGCGGCGGTTGCGGTTTTCTTCCTCGTGGCCTGGGCAGTGCTGCGATTGCTCACGCACCAGAAGGCGATCTCCTGGGTCAACCATTCGACGCTGCGCTACGGCCTCGCCAATCTCAGGCGCCACGCGCGCGGCAACGCGGTGCAGATCGCGAGCCTCGCCCTCGGCCTGACGGCGGTGCTGCTTCTCACCTTCACGCGCAACGATCTCGTCGACGCCTGGCGCCGCAGCGCCCCCCCGGACGCGCCGAACCGCTTCCTGATTGGTGTCCAGCCAGAGCAGCTCGCGCCGTTGCAGGCGTTCTTCGCCGCGCACCGCATCGCGGTTCCTGACCTCTACCCGATGGTGCGCGGGCGCCTCATCGCGGTTAACGGCAGGCCGGTGAGCGAGGCGGACTACGCCGAGGAGCGCGCCAAGCGCCTGGTGGAGCGGGAGTTCAACCTCTCCTATATGAGAGAGCTTCCCGGGCACAACCAGATCGTCGCCGGCTCCTGGTTCCGCCTGGATGAAAGGGCGCTGTCGGTCGAGCAGGGGATCGCCGAGCGCCTGGGCTGGGAACTTGGCGACGAGCTCACCTGGTTGGTCGGATCTCAGGCTTTCAGCGCCAGAATTACGTCGCTGCGCAAGCTGCGCTGGGATTCGATGAAGGTGAACTTCTTCGTCGTTACGCCGCCGGCGCTGCTCGAAGGCTTCCCGACAAGCTTCGTCAGCGCGTTTCGCCTCGAGGCTCAGGCCCAGGCGGTGGTGACCGAGCTCGCGGCGCGCTTCCCCAATGTCACGGTGATCGACGCCGCGGCGGCGGTGCGCCAGGCGCAGGACGTCATCGACCAGCTCATCAACGCGGTCCAGTTCGTGTTCCTGTTCGCGCTCGCCGCCGGGCTGCTGGTGCTGTACTCGGCGCTGGTCGCGACCGAGGACGAGCGCCGGCGCGAGGCCGCGGTCATGCGCGTCTACGGCGCGTCGCGTGCGCACGTAACGGGCACGCAGCGTGCCGAGTTCCTGGCAATGGGTGCGGTCGCGGGCGTGCTCGCCACGCTCGGCGCGGCGGTAATCGGTCAGGTGCTCGCGCACCGGGTGTTCGAGCTCGACCTGCCTCCTTCGGCCGCCCTCTGGCTCGCCGGCCCGGCCGCCGGCCTGGCGCTGCTCTCGCTCAACGCCTGGCTCTCTTCGCGCAAAGTGCTTCGCGCCTCGCCCGCGCTCACGTTGCGAGATTCTGTTTAAATGCGCCATGGAATTCGCGGCGTATCTACTCGTCGGGCTCGCGATCGGCGCGGCTGCGGCGTGGCTCTTCAGCCGCGAAACGCGCCGCCAGCTCGCCGAGGTCAACCGCAGCCGCGAGACGACGCTAGCCGAGCTGCGCGAGGAATCGAGCCGGCGCGCCACCTTCGAGGCGCTTGCCGCCGGCATTCCCGAGCTTCAGAGAGAGATCGAGGCCCGCAGCCTGACGATCGCGCAGCAGGGCCGCACGATCCTCGAGGTCGCCAATGAAAAGCAGGCGCTCGCCGCGACGCTGGAGACGGAAAGAAAGGCGTTTAACGAGAAGCTGAAGCTGCTCGAGGAGGCGAAGACCGCCCTGTCCGATGCATTCAACGCGCTCTCGGCCAACGCGCTCAGAAGTAATTCCGAGGAGTTCCTCAAGCTCGCGCAGGCCTCGGTCGCGCCGATCAAGGAAGCGCTCGGCAACTTCGACAGCAAGATCCAGGCGCTGGAGGTCGCGCGCGAAGGCGCCTACCAGGGTCTGCTGCAGCAGGTCAGCCAGCTGCTCGACACCGGGCGCCAGCTCCGATCGGAGACCTCCAACCTCGCGCAGGCGCTGCGCTCGCCCGTCGTCCGCGGGCAGTGGGGCGAGATCCAGCTGCGGCGGGTGGTCGAGATGGCCGGCATGCTGAGCTACTGCGACTTCGTCGAGCAGGAAACGCTCAGAACTGAGACCGGCATGCTGCGCCCGGACCTGATCGTCAAGCTGCCGGCGGGCAAGACGATCGTGGTGGATGCCAAGGCGCCCGTAGCGAGCTATCTCGACGCGATGGCGCTCGACGACGATACTGCACGCAGGGCGAAGCTCCAGGCGTTCGCGAGGCTCGTGCGCGACCGCGTGACCGAGCTCGGCAGAAAGTCCTATTGGGATCAGTTCGATCAGACACCCGAGCTCGTAGTCCTGTTCTTGCCCGGCGATCACTTCTACAGCGCGGCGCTGCAGGAGGATCCCTCGCTCATCGAGTTCGGCGTCGAGCAGAAGGTGCTGGTCGCGACGCCGATCAACCTGATCGGGCTGTTGCGCGCGGTCGCGTACGGCTGGCGTCAGGAGGCGATCGCGGTCAACGCGCGGGAGATCAGCGACCTCGGTGCCGAGCTCTACAAGCGGATCTCGGACCTCGGCGGTCACTGGATCGACCTCGGCAAGAACCTCGCGCGCACGGTCGATGCTTTCAACAACGCCGTGGGCTCGCTTGAATCGCGCGTGCTCGTGAGCGCGCGCAGGTTCAAGGACCTCGGCGCGACCCCGTCGGCGCTCGAGATCGAGGTGCTGGACCGCGTCGAGAAGTCGCCGCGCGCCGTCAATCTGTAGCCGAATAGTGACAGGCAGGCCCCCGGGCCGCGGCGTAAAATTTGCGCCGGGGGGCAGAGATCAACTAGGCATGGGAGCCCGCTTGCCGCTTTCGCTGCGCTTCGTCGTACCGCTGGCCCTGGCCCTCGCTGCCATCGCCTACGCCGTCGTGCCGTTGGTCGATCGGCTTACCTTCCAGTGGTTCGTGCGCGACCTTGACGTGCGCGCCGCTGTGATCATGCATGCGGCACAGGACCCGCTGGTCGAGCTCCTGCAGAGCGGCCGCGGCGCGCGGGAACGCGTCCTGCGCTACTTTGACCGCATTGCCGAGGGGCAGCGGATCTTCGCCCTCGGCTTCTGCGACCCCTCGGGGAAGCTGCTCCACGCGACGCGCGTTTTCCCCGAAGCGGTCCGCTGCGCGCGCGGCGCGGGGCGCGAGCCGCGCAATTTCGTGCTCGAGCTTTCGGACGGCGCGCTGCACGTCTCGGCGAACCCCATCGTCGCCGACGGCGCCGTGCTCGGCGAGTTGATGATCGTGCACGACATGAGCTTCGCTCAGCGCCGGAGCGCCGACACGCGCAAATACGTGCTCTGGCTGTTCGCCGGCATTGCCGCGGTCGTGGCGCTGATTACCGTGATCATCGCGGAGATCAGCTGGCGCGGCTGGGTCGCGGGCATCAAGGCGGTGCTCTCGGGGGATTATCTGCTGCGCTCGCCCACCGCACGCCGCGCCCCGGAACTGCGCCCGGAATTGCGTCCCTTTGCGCGCGACCTGCAGGCGCTGGTGAATGACCTCGAAAACGAGCGGCGCGCGCGCGACGAGAGCCAGACCACATGGGGCCCCGAGGCCCTGCGCCGCATCTTGCGCCAGGACTTGAAGGGCGACGAGGTCCTCATCGTGTCCAACCGCGAGCCCTACTTGCATGTGCGGCGAAAGGACAACGTGATCGAGATCCAGCGCCCGGCGAGCGGGCTGGTGACGGCGCTGGAGCCTGTGATGCGCGCCTGCTCGGGAACCTGGATCGCGCACGGCGCGGGATCCGCCGACCGCGAAACCGTCGACCGGCACGACCATGTCATGGTGCCGCCGGAGAAGCCCTCGTACCGGATCCGACGCGTGTGGCTCTCGGAGGAGGAAGAGCAGGGCTATTACTACGGCTTCGCCAACGAAGGGCTATGGCCGCTCTGCCACATCGCGCACACCCGGCCCACGTTCCGCGCGCCCGACTGGGAGCACTACCAGACCGTGAACCGGCGCTTCGCCGACGTGGTCGCGGACGAAGCGCGCACCGACGACCCCATTGTGCTCGTGCAGGACTACCACTTCGCACTGCTGCCGCGCATGGTGCGCGAGCGCCTGCCGCGCGCCACGATCATCACGTTCTGGCACATCCCGTGGCCCAACCCCGAGGCGTTCGGCATCTGTCCCTGGCGCGAGGAGGTGCTCGAAGGCATGCTCGGCTCTTCGATCCTGGGCTTCCATACCCAGTTCCATTGCAACAATTTCTTCGACACCGTCGACCGATTCCTCGAGGCGCGCGTTGATCGCGAGACGTTCACCATCTCCTACGGCGGCGATCCGACCGAGGTGCGCAGGTACCCGATCTCGATCGAATGGCCGCCCTCGGCGCTTGCCCTCCAGCCCCCGGTGGCCGAGTGCCGTTTGCGGGTGCGCGAGCGCTTCGGCCTGCGCCCGGAAGTGCGCCTTGGCGTGGGCGTCGACCGGCTGGATTACACGAAGGGGATCTTGGAGCGGTTTGCCGCGATCGAGCGCCTGCTTGAGCTCGAGCCACGCTGGATCGGCCAGTTTTCCTTCGTCCAGGCCGCGGCCCCGTCGCGCGCCTCGATCGACGAGTATCAGAACCTGGAGGCGCGCGTGCGCTCGGTCGCGGCGCGCATCAATGAGCGCTTTGGCCGACCCGGCTGCCTGCCGATCGTGCTCAGAATCGAGCACCATGACGCGGCCCAGGTGTATGAGATGTACCGCGCCGCTGACCTTTGCTACGTGTCGAGCCTGCACGACGGCATGAACCTGGTGGCAAAAGAGTTTGTTGCCGCGCGCGACGACGAGCGGGGCGTGCTGCTGCTCTCACAGTTCACCGGCGCGGCGAGGGACCTTGCCGAAGCGCTGATCGTCAATCCGTATGACATCGAGCATAGCGCGGCCGCGATGCACCTGGCGCTGACCATGTCGCCCGAGGAGCAGCGGGCGCGCATGCGCAGCATGCGCAACCTCGTTCAGGAGTTCAACGTCTACCGCTGGGCGGGGCGCATGCTGCTCGACGCCGCGCGCATGCGCCACCGCAGCCGCGTGATGGCGCGCGCCCGCGCCGCGCGCCGGCGCTCGAGCGCGCTCGTGTAAGGAATGCCGCCCGCCGTCTTGCCCCCTTTCCAGTGCAACTGGGCCTTCTTCCTCGATTTCGACGGCACGCTGATCGATATCGCGGCGACCCCGGAAGCGGTCGATCCGGGCCCGGCGGAGATCGCGCTTCTCGCCAAGCTGCAGCAGGCCACCGAGG
>DASTPE010000126.1:0-42671 GCA_035762345.1 Burkholderiales bacterium | reverse complement strand
ATCGCCGTGACGGCCGGCGCGCGTGCCTCGGTGAGCGAAAGGATGTACGGATGGTCGCCGCTACCCCGCCAGAAGCACGTCTTTCCGGCGCTGCCTGCTGGCGCGAGGCCCCACAATCCCTCGAGGAATTCGGCCGCCGGGTCTACGTCGGGAATCTCCAGCTCGACGCTTCGCAGTCTCATGGCGCCTTCATATTCTCAGGAAGAGCTTGACTCCGGCAAGCGAGATCTCGGGCACGTAGGTGATGAGCATGAGCGCGGCGAGGTAGATGAAGATGAACGGCACGATGCCGCGGTAGATCACCTCGAGCTTCAGCTTCAGCGTCGATTGCGCGACGAAGATGTTGATGCCGAACGGCGGGTGGAACAGGCCGATCGCCAGGTTCACCGCGACGACGACGCCGAAGTGGACGGTGTCGATACCCGCCGCCTTCACCATCGGGATGAGGAGCGGCGTGAGGAGCAGGATCGAGGACAGGGGGTCGAGGAAGCAGCCCACCGCGAGCAGCACCACGTTGATTGCGAGCAGCAGCTCCCAATTCGAGATGTTCATCGACTCCAGCCAGGCGACCATCGCGGCGGGCACCTGGTTCACCGTGAGCAGCCAGGCGAACACGCCGGCGCAGGCGACGATGATCAGCACCTGCCCGGTGAAGAGCACCGTGGTCGCGGCCGCCTCCACCACCTCGCGCCAGCCGAGCTCGCGGAAGACGAGCCAGGTGACGAGCGCCGCGTAGACGCACGCCACCGCGGCCGCCTCGGTGGGCGAGAACACGCCGCCGTAGATGCCGCCTAGGATAATGAGCGGCGCGCCGAGCGCCCAGATGCCCCGGTACATGGACCGGAAGAAGACGGCGGCGCTGAACGGTGTTCCGGATTCGAAGCCGTGCTTCTTCGAATACCAGACCACGTAGGCCGCGAGCATGCCGGCGATCAGCAGTCCTGGTAGCACGCCCGCGGCGTACAGACGCGGCACGGATTCCTGCGCCGCCATGCCGTAGACGATCATCGGGATGCTCGGCGGGATGATGATGTCGATCGCGCCGACGGCGGTGATCAGCCCGGCGGCGAACGGCTCCGGATAGTTGGCGCGGCGCATCGCGGGCAGCATTGCCTTGCCGACGGTGGCGACGGTCGCGGCGCTCGCTCCCGAGATCGCACCGAAGATTGCCGAAGTGCCGACCGTGGTGACGCCGAGACTGCCGGGCAGACGGCCGATACCGGCCTGCACCAGGTCCACGATGCGGCTCGCGACGCTGCCGCGCCCCATCAGCTCTCCGGCGTAGATGAAGAATGGCACGGCGAGCAGCGCGAAGGCGTCGATCGCGCCGAAAAGGTTCTGGTGCAGCGCCGCGAACGGCACGTTCATGAAGAAGACGAGCGCCACCGTCACCGCGGCGAGCAGCACGATGTAGATCGGAAAGCCGAGGAGCAGCAGCGCGACCGGCAGCACTCCGAGCGCGAAGCTCATTTCCTCAGCACCGAAGCGAGGATCAGGGCAAAGCCGACCGCGACGACGCCGTGCGGAATCCACATCGGGATGCTGCCCATGTCGCTCGCGCGGCCGAGCTCGGCCATCTGCCAGGCGTAGCGCGCCGACTGCATGAGCGTGAAGCCGGCGAGCAGCACCACGAGCCCGATCTCCAGCGCTCGGAGCGCCTTTTGCGTGGGCTGGGGGAAGAAGCGCACCAGGATGTCCATGCGCAGATGGTTCCTGCGCCAGGCGACGAGTCCGGCGCCGAGGAACGCCATCGCCACCATGATGTAGATCTGGATCTCGTCCGCGCCGGCGATCGAGCGGCCGACGACGTAGCGGCCGATGACGTTGGTGAAATTGAGGCAGACGGCGAAGATGAAGGCGAGCGCCAGCGCGCGCTCCAGGACCTTCATCAGGGCGTTCATTGTGCCGCGGCGGCGCGGATCTCCAGCCCCTTCTTCACGAACTGCCCCAGACGGCCTGCGCCGTGCTAACGACGAGCTCGAGCTTCTTCCGCTCGTCGTCGATGGTGACGGGATTCCCGAGGTAATTGCTCGAGAAGCCGCATTGCGGGCTGAGGCAGAGATTTTCCAGGGGCACGTAGCGGGAGGCTTCCTCGATGCGTTGCTTGAGGACCGCCTGTGATTCGAGCTGCGGCGTTTTCGTCGACACGAGGCCGAGGACCAGCACCTTGTCCTTTGGGAAGTGGCGCAGCGGCGCGAAGCTTCCCGCGCGCGGCGAGTCGTACTCAAGGAATAGCGCGTCGACCTTGATTTCGTTGAACACACGCTCGGCGACCGGGTCGTAGCCGCCCTCGGCCATCCAGTGCCCCTGGTAATTGCCCCGGCAGGTATGCATGGCGATGGTCATGCCCTTTGGGCGCGCGGCCGCGATGCGATTCATGGTCCTGATGTAGTCGCTCAACATCCGGTCCGGATCGTCGCCGCGGTTCTTGAGCTTGCTGCGCTGATTCGTGTCGCACAGGCACGAGGTGACCACCTCGTCCATCTGCACGTACGTGCAGCCCGCCTCGCTGAGCGCCTTCAGCTCGGCGATGTACGCGTCGGCGAGGTCGTCCCAGATCGCCGCGAGGTCCGGATACGCCGCCTTGCTGACGGTCTCGCGCGTGGCGAAGTGATAGAGCTGCTGCGGCGCCGGCATCGTCACTTTCGGGGTCTTTTTAGTTATGGATCTGAGAAAGCGGAAGGGCGCGACGTTGACGCTCTTTGTCCAGCGGATGCGGCTGGTGACGTCGATGCGCGGCGCCGGCACGGTGTGACCGGTCTTGTCGCGGAATTTCTCCTCGCCGCGATAGGTGCCTTGCACGCCTTCGAGCGAGAGCAGGAACTCGCTCCACCAGATGCGCCGGCGGAACTCGCCGTCGGTGATCGAGCGCAGGCCCGCGTCTTGCTGCAGCCTGACGACCTCGCGGATCGCTTCGTCCTCGAGCTTGTGCAGGTCGGCGTTGCCGTGCGGCCCGAAGTTGTGGTCGAGGTCGTGCGGCCCGAGCAGCCGCTCGCGCGCCTTCATCAGGGACTCCGAGCGGCGCAGGCTGCCGACGTGGTCGGCGCGGAAGGGCGGCAGGTTTCTGGACGCCATGGGATCCCCCTATCGCCGGTGCTTCTTCGCCGCCGCCTGGATCGCCTCGTAGTCCTCCTTGAGCTGCGGATTGACCGCCAGGATCGCGGGCAGGACCGAGGTCGCCTGGTCGAGATAGCGCTTCGCCTCGGCGCTCGGCAAGACGATGGTCTCGCCGCCGTTCTTCTCCCACGCGCCGCGGATCCGGCCGACGTCGGCGACGGCGCCCTTGGCGAAGATCTCCTCGGCCTTGCGCGCCTCTTCGCGCACCATGGGCTCGAGCGCGCCGAGCGACTTGAAGAAGTTGCGGTTCACGAGGCCCGAGGCGATGAGGAAGGAGCCAGGGAGCTGGGTCGCGCTCTTGGCGACGTCGTAGTACTTGAACGCTACCAGCACGACGTGAGCGGCGATGAAGCCGTCGATCGTGCGGTTGCTGAGCGAGGGCATCACTTCGCCGAGCGGCATCGACACCGGCGAGGCGCCGAGCCGGCGAAAGGGCTCGAGGTGCAGCGGCGCACCGCCCGGCACGCGGATCTTCTGTCCCTTGAGATCGTCGATGCCGCGCACCGGCTTGTGGCTGAGGAGCATGAGCGGCCCGTTCGCGAAGGTGAAGAGCGGCTCGACGCCTTTGGTCGCGCCGAATGTCGCGAGCCGCTCGCGCACGTCCGGATCGGAGAACACGCGCTGCGCGTGCTCGACGCTGTCGAAAAGCCCGGGCGCATCGAAGACCTGGAAGCGCGGCTCCAGGCCGATGAAGAACCCGACGGCGGGCACCGTCATCTCGATCGTGCCGAGCGCGACGCCTTCCACGGTGCGCGGGATCTGGCCGAGCTGGCTCGCGGGATAGACCTCGACCTTGATGCGGCCGCCCGCGCGCTTCTCGACGCTCGCCTTGAAAAGGTTCATCCACTCGTGCGTCACGTCGTTGATGGTCGGCGTGGACAGCTTCATGGTGAACTGCTGCGCCTGCGCGAGCAGCGTGAAGGCCGAGAGCGCGGCGGCGGCGCAAATTTTCGGGATGGTCATCGCTTCCTCCTCACAGCCCAAGGATCCTTGCGGCGTTCTGATGGAAGATCTTTTCCATCACCGCGTCGGAATAACCGAGCTCCTGCCATTCCTTGAGGATGCGCGCATAGGGCATGCTCGGATAGTCGCTGCCGAACATGATCTTGTCCTGCAGCCGGCCGCGCATGTCGACCTTGAGGTTGCCGGGGAAGTACTTGGGCGCCCAGCCCGACATCTCCCAATAGACGTTGCCCTTGTGCAGCGCGACCGCGGTGGTCTCGTCGACCCAGGGCCAGCCCGGGTGCGCCATGACGATCTTCAGGCTTGGAAGCTCGGCGGCAAGGTGGTCGATGCTCGCTGGATGCGCATGGCGGATGATCGCGCCGTGGCCGCCCGGCATGCCGGCGCCCATGCCGGTGGTGCCGACGTCGATCATCACAGCCGCATTCAGAGAAGAAATCTCTTCAAAAAGCGCTCGGCATCGAGGATCGTCCACCGCGAAGTGCTGCATGATCGGGTGGAAATGGAAGCCGATAAAGCCGAGCTCCTTCACCGCTTTCCTCGCCTCGGCGATCGCGTTGTCCTTGAACGGGTCGAGCGCGCCCCAGCACTGGATGATGCGCTTCGGGTGGCGCTTCCACATGGCGTGGACGTAATCGTTTCCCACGGGCTTGGTCTTGATCGTCGTCTCGAGGTCGAGCGCCACCAGGCACGCCTCCACGCCCGCCTCGGTGAACTCCTTCACCACCTCGTCCTCGGGCTTTCCGACCCATTCGCGCTTCCAGTACTTGGCGAGCGCCTCGACGTAGGGCCCCTGGCACGCGATCCATTCCTTCGTGCCGGGATAGCAGTGGAGGTCGATGATCCTCATTGTCTTGCCGCCATCTCCGAAAGCGCCTTCTTGGACACCTTGCCGAAGGTCGACACTGGGAAGTCGTCGAGCACCATCATGCGCTCGGGCAGCTTGAACTTCGCGATCTCCTTGTCTCTCAGAAACTCAGTCAACCCTGGCAGGTCCAGCTTCTTTCCCTGTTTCAAAACCACGCAAGCGCACATCTTCTCGCCCAAATTCGGATCGGGGACCGGCACGCAGGCGACGTTCTGCACCGCCGGATGCGAGAGGATGAGGTTCTCGATCTCCTCGGCGCTGATCTTCTCCCCGCCGCGGTTGATGAGGTCCTTCTTTCGTCCCTCGACCACGTAGTTGCCGGAAGGATGCTTGCGCATCAGGTCGCCCGAGAAGTAGAAGCCGTCCGGAGTAAATTGCTTCGCGTTGTACTCGGGCACGCCGTAGTACCCGCGCAGCGTGTACGGGCCGCGGCACGTGAGCTCGCCCACCTCGCCGTCGGGCACCTCGCGCCCCTCGTCGTCCACCAAGCGCACCTCGTCATCGGGCGAAATCGGCCGGCCGCAGGTCTCGAGCTTTGCTTCTTCCGGGTCGTCGTGCCGCACAAAGAAGATCATCCCTTCCGACATGCCGAAGTTCTCTTGCACGAACGCGCTCGGTATGAGCTCACGCGTCTTCAGCCGCACCTCCGGCTGCATGCGCTGCCCGCCGCTTTGGATGACCTTTAGGGAAGAAAGATCGAACCGCCCGATCAATGGGTCGTTGATGAGCCGGATGAGCAGCGCCGGAACGACTTTCAAGTGGGTGCAACGATGCTTCTGGATGAGAGAGAAGATCTCGTCCGGTTTGGTCGTCGGCGAGATCACTACTTTGCCGCCCTGGAAGAAGTAGCCCTGGATTCCCGGGCAGGCGAGCGGCAGGTTGTGCGCGATCGGCAGTGCGACGAGCAGCACCGAGTCTTTCGTCACCCCACACACCGGTGCCGCGGTCTTCGAGTTGTAGGCGTAGTCGTTGTGCGTGCGCGGGATGAGCTTCGGAATGCCCGTCGTTCCGCCCGAGATCTGGAAGATGCAGGGATCCGTGGCGTAGATCCGGAGTTTTTGCAGCGCGCTTTTCTGGAGCTCGGGTTTGCGAGCGATGAGCTCTTTTAGCTGCGGAAGCGAGACGCAGAAGCGCAAACATGGGTTGCCCGCCTTTACCCGCTGAATCATCGGCTCGAACTCGAAGTCGCCCTGCCGCTCGGGGTAGATGCACATCGACGCGCCGGAGAGGTGCACAAACTGGTGGATCTCGGCGAATCGGTGGGTGGCGAGCGCCGCGATCGGGATCGCGCCGATCTTCTGCAGTGCGAAATAGAGCAGCACGAATTCCGCGCCGTTCGGCAGCGTTGGCACGACGCGGTCGAGCGGCGTGAGGCCGAGCTCGAGAAGATTGAGCGCCAGGTTATCGGTCGCCGCGTCGAGGTCCGCATAGGTGTACTGACTTTCGCCGTCTACAAGGAAAAGGCGGTCCTTGTATTTATGGGAGCAAACGGCGAATTCCTCGGCGAGGCTCTTGTCCTGCCAATAGCCCTTGTCGCGGTAACGCTGTGCAAACTCGGGCGGGAAGGGGACGACTCCCGGAAGAGGCATCAGGTCGAGCTCGTATAGCCGCCGTCAATGACGATCACTTCGCCGGTCACGAAGCGGTTGGACTGGACTAGGCTCATGATGGTCTCGGCGACGTCGTCGGCGGTCACCACGCGCTTGAGCGGCGTTGCCTTGGCACGCTTGTCCATCAGGTCGTCGTAGTTATCCTTCAGCATGCGCTTCATCCAGTCGCCTTCCATCCACCCGGGCGCGACCGCGTTCACGCGGATGTCGGGACCGAGGTTCCAGGCGAGGGTCTTGGTGAGGTTCACCACGGCGGCCTTGCTCGCGGCGTAGGGAAGGGGCTGCGGCCCGGGGCGCAGGCCGACGATGGATGCGGTATTAACGACGCAACCTTTCGCCTCCTTGAGAAGCGGCACGCATGCGCGCGTGACCTGGAAGAGGCCTCGTACGTTGACCGCGAACACCCGGTCCCAGTCTTCAAGGGAAAGCGTCTCCAAGTCGCGCGGCTTCCAGGAGGCAGTGGTGCCCGCGTTGTTGATGAGGACATCCAGGCGCCCGAACGTTTCCTTGATCTTCGAGACCATGGAGCGCACGCTGGCATCGTCGCTAACGTCGCACTTCGCGAGCAGGGTCTTCACCGCCCATTTTCCGGCCTGCGCTGCGGTTTCCCTGGCGGCGGCTTCGCTCGAGGAGTAGTTGATCGCGACGTCGTAGCCGGCGCGCGCGAGAGCGAGGACAGCGCTGTGGCCGATCCCCGTCGCTCCACCGGTCACAAGGGCGGCCTTTTTGCTGGACATGAACATGTTCATGTTCAGCCGCAGCCGCGGCTGTGTCAAGATTCGCTGCATGACGGGAGCCGAATCGCTGCTGCGCGCATTGCGTGCGATGGGCGTCGAACGCATCTATGCCTCGCCTGGCTCCGACTGGGCGCCAGTGTGGGAGGCACTCGCCGGGGCGAAGCCGGGCGAAGTTCCCGAGTACGTATCGGTGCGCCACGAAGAGACCGCGGTCGCGATGGCGAACGGCTACGCCAAGGCGAGCGGGAAGCTGCCGGCCGTCGTGCTTCACACGACGGTGGGAACACTGCATGCCGCGATGGCGCTGCGCATTTCGTTGCACGAGCGCGTGCCAATGGTGGTGCTTGCGGGCGAATCGATCGCGTTCGCGGAAGACGGGGCGCCGCTCGGGCGCCAGTGGCTGCGTCTGCTCACGGACATAGGTGGTCCGGCACGGCTGATCGAGCCGTGCGTGAAGGCGAGCCTTCCTCTGATGGCTTCGCAACTTCTGGCGCCCACGGTTCAGCGCGCCTGTCAGCTCGCGCTCAGCGCTCCGCGCGGCCCCGTGTTCCTGTCCGTGCCGATCGAGCACCTGCTGAACGATGTCTCTATGGAGCTGCCAACGGCCAGCCTTCCCGCGCCGCCCGCGCCGGATCCCGCGGCACTCGATGCGCTCGCCGGTAAGCTCGCCGCGGCGCGCAACCCTATCATCATCACCGAAGAAGCTGGACGGGATCGAAGCGCGGTGGACGCGCTCGTCCGGCTCGCCGAAACGCTCGGTGCCCCGGTGTTCGATGCCTGGCAGCCGTATTACTTCAACTTTCCCCGCGAGCACCCGCTGTACGGCGGGGTGGTCAATGATGCGGTTCCGGAATGCGACGCCGTGGTCCTCGTGGACGCTGTGCTGCCTTGGCATCCGCCTTCGGCGGTAAAGAACATCAGGGTCTTCGTTCTGGGTGAGGATCCCTTGCGCTCGAAGCTGCCCTATTGGGGATTCCGTACCGACGCTGTCATTCCCGGCGAGCTGCGCACGAGCCTGATCGGTCTCGCCGCGCGGCTCGGCAAGAATTCGCCAAGAAGCAATTCCAGGTGGCGCGAGAAGCGCAAAAGCGAGCGCGACGCGCTGCGCGCCGCGGCGCGCGCCGCCGGCACGGAGCCGCACATCACCACCGCCTGGGTCGCGCACTCGCTGAACGAGCTCTTGCCGCGCGACGCGATCCTCGTCGACGAGACGATCACGCACCGCCTCGACCTTGTTCGCCTGGTCGAGCGGCTCGGCCCGGGCGGTTTCTACGAGGCGAGCTTTGGCGGATTGGGTATGGGGCTGGGCGTCGCGCTCGGCGTGAAGCAAGCCGACCCTGCGCGTACGGTTGTATGTACGATCGGCGATGGTGCGTTCCACTACAACCCGGTGCCCGCTTCCCTCGGCGCCGCGCAGGAGCACCGCCTGCCGATCTTCGTGATCCTTTTCAACAACGCGGGCTACCTCTCGCAGAAGGCCGACGTCGCCAAGTACTACCCTCAGGGGCACGCGGTGAAGACCGGCAGGGTCGCCGGTACTTCGATCGCCCCGGCGCCTGACTATGCGGCGCTCGCGCGCGCGTACGGTGGCGTCGGCGAGAGAGTCGAGGCTCCAGACGAGGTGCGCGCCGCGCTCCAGCGCGGTTTCGATGCCATCGCGCACGGGCGCCTCGCGTTGCTGGATCTGGTCCTGAAACCCATTTGAAGCGCCTCGGCGCCCGGGAACGAAAGAAGCTCGCGGTGCGCGAGCGCATCCGCACCGCGGCGGCCGAGCTCTTCACCAGGCATGGCTACAGCGCAGCCACCATGCGCCAGATCGCGAAACGAGCGCGCGTGGCGCTCGGCACGCTCTTCAACTACGCGGAAGACAAGTGCGATCTCGTGTTCCTCATCTTCAATGAGGAGCTGAACGCGACCACGGATATCGCCCTTGCAGCGCCGCGGCCGACACAGCCCTTCGCCGAGCAGCTGCTTGCGGTGTTCCGCGTCCACTACCGCTGGCTCGCGGAAAAGCCCGTGCTCGCCCGCATCCTGCTGCAGGAGCTCACGTTCTACTCGAGCGGCAAGCAGGCCGCGACCTTCCACGCGATTCGCAGGCGCCTGATCGACGGGGTCGAGGAACTGGTGCGGCGCGCGCAGAAGCAAAAGAAGATCCGCGCTAACGAAAATGCCGGCGTGATTGCCCGCTACGTGTTCTTCGTGTACTCGGCGTCGCTTCGCTGGTGGATCGCCGCTCCGCAGCCGGACCCCAACCGGGGTGTCGCCGAACTGCGGCGCCTGCTGAAGCTCATGATCGAGGGCCTGCGATGAAGAACTTCACCCCGCCGCCCCTCGCTTGCGACGCGCACTGCCATGTATTCGGCCCAGGGGCGAAGTTTCCGTATGACCCGAAGGCGGCCTACACACCCCAAGATGCGCCTTTCGAGGCTCTTCAGAAATTGCATTCGACCCTCGGACTTCAAAGGGCAGTCATCGTGCACGCGAGCTGCCACGGCGCCGACATGCGCGTCACGCTCGACGCAATCACGCGCTCCGGCGGCCGCTACCGTGGTACCGCCATTATTGATTCGTCTTATTCGGAAAAGGATTTTGAGCGCATGCACGAGGGAGGGATCCGCGGCGTGCGTTTCAACTTCGTACGCCACCTCGGCGGCCGGCCAGACATGAAGTTCTTTCAAAAGACGGTGGATCGCCTGCACGCGCTGGGCTGGCACTTGATCCTGCACCTGGATGCGCAAGACCTGGTGGAGCTGGAGGACGTCTTCAGCAAGCTGCCGGTGCCGTTCATCATCGACCACATGGGTCGAGTAAGGGCGGCCGACGGGCTCGAACAGCAGCCGTTCAAAATCCTGTTGAGGTTCATGAAAAACCCCAATGCCTGGGTGAAGATCTGCGGCGCCGAGCGCGTGTCATCCGAGGGCCCACCTTTCACCGACGCGGTGCCGTTCGGCCGCGCGCTGGTCGAGGCCGCGCCGGACCGGGTGCTGTGGGGCACCGACTGGCCGCATCCCAACGTCAAGTGGATGCCCGACGATGCCGAGCTTGTGAAGCTCTTCCCGCTGATGGCGTCGGGGAAGGATTTGCAGTACAAAATATTGGTCGACAATCCCGCAAGGCTCTACGGGTTCTAGCATGGCAAGGATCATCGGCGGCATCGGTACCTCGCACGTCCCCACGATCGCGATGGCGTTCGACAAGGGCAAGCAGAACGACCCGGTTTGGGAGCCGCTCTTCAAGGGCTACGAGCCGGTGGCCAAGTGGCTGGCAGAGAAGAAGCCCGATGTTCTTTTCGTCTGCTTCAATGACCACGCAACCACGTTCTTCTTCGATCATTACCCCACGTTCGCGCTCGGGGTAAGCGACGAGTACCCCATCGCGGACGAAGGCCTTGGAGTCAGAAATATTCCGCGGCTGAAGGGCAATGCGAGGCTCTCGCGGCACATCGCGCGCTCGCTCGTCGCCGATGAGTTCGACATCTCGGTTTTCCAGGACCTGCCGCTCGACCACGGCCTGCATTCTCCGCTCACCATGATGTGGCCGAATAGCCCCGACTGGCCGGGGGCGGTGGTGCCGCTGGTGGTGAACGTGGTGCAGCAGCCGCTGCCCACGCCCCGCCGATGTTTCAAATTAGGGAAGTCCATAAGAAAGGCGGTGGAAAGCTACCCCGAGGACCTCAAGGTCGCGATGGTCGGCACCGGGGGGCTCTCGCACCAGATGATCGGCGAGCGCGCGGGCTTCAACGACGAGGCCTGGGACCGGGAGTTTCTGGACCTCATCGAACGTGATCCCGAGCGCCTTGCGAGCATGACGGTCGAGGACTTCATGCAGCGCGGGGGCAACGAGGGCGCGGAAGTCATCATGTGGCTCATCATGCGCGGCGCGCTGGACGTACGGGCGAAGAAGCTGCACCAGAACTACTACCTGCCCATGACGACGGCGATGGCCGTAGCGCTCTTTGAGTAAGTACGTGTTCGATCTCGAGCGCAGTGCGCGCGGCCTGCGCCTCAACCGATTCCTTAACGCCCTGACCAAAGTCGAGACACGCAGGATGTTTCTCGAAAAGCCGGAAGATGCGATGCGTAACTTGAGCGACCAAGAAAAAGACATGATCCGCCGGCTCGACTGGAAAGCGCTGCAGGACTACGGTGCGAGCTTCTTCTGCCTGGAAAAGCTCGCGCGGACGAAAGGGGTGTCGAACCCGGAGATGGTCGCCGCGTTCCGCGGCGAGACGCTGGAGCAATTCCTCAGCACGCGCCGGGTTCCGGGGGCGCGATAGAAAGGAAAATGCGCGCGATGAGCTTCGCCTGGCACGAGCGCATCGTGAAGGTGCTGAAGGCGAACGAGGTCCGCCTCGTGACTTACATCCCGGACAACGTGCTCGCGCCGCTCATCAGCGCGGTGCACGCCGATCCGTGGTTCAAGGTCGTCTGCCCTGCGCGCGAGGAAGAAACTGCCGGCATCGTCGCGGGGGCGTACATGGCCGGGCTGCGCGGCATTGTGCTCATGCAAACGAGCGGCTTCGCTACGCTGCCTAGCGTGCTCGCCTCCCTCATCGTTCCGTACCGCATTCCGCTCCTGATGCTCATCTCGCAGCGCGGCAGGCTCGGCGACCACCAGCTCGGCCAGGCCATTGTCTGCAGCACGATGCTGCCGGTGTTGGAGACGCTCGGCATCGAGCATTTCGCGATCGAGCGGCTCGAGGACGTGGAGTTCGTGGCCGACGGCATGATCCGGCAGGCGTACGCGACGCAGGCGCCGGCGGCGATTATTCTTTCTCCATTGCTTACCAAGAAATGAATCGGTTCGACCTGACGAAGCGCCTCGTGGCGAAACTGAAGGCGAACGAGGCCGTGATCGGCGGCATCGGCAATACCAACTTCGACCTATGGGCGGCGGGCCAGCGTCCGGAGAACTTCTACATGCTTGGCAGCATGGGGCTTGCGGTTCCGATCGGGCTGGGCGTGGCGCTCGCGCAGCTCGCCCGCCGAACCTTTGCGCTCGAGGGCGACGGATCGCTGCTCATGCAGCTGGGCTCGCTCGGCACCGTGGCGGCGACCGCGCCCGCGAACCTCACGATCGTGGTATTCGACAACGGCATGTACCACATCACCGGCAAACAGAAGACGCTCACCGCCGGCACGGTGGACTTGGTCGCCGTGGCCCGCGGTGCGAGCCTCGAGCGCTGCGAATGGGCGAGGGACGAGTCGCACTTCGAATCGTTGGTGGACCGCGCGCTCCGGGAAAGCGGTCCCTGGCTTATCAGCGCGCGCATCGATGGCGCGAGCCCCGCGGGCGTTACCGAGCGCGACCCCGTCCGCATCCGGCAACGATTCATGGATGCCTTGTCCGGAAAAGGTTGATCATGGTGAAGACGCTGATCGGCGACTACCCGGTCACCCAGCAGCTCCGTACCCGTACCGACCGCTTCGAGTTCGCGCGCTACCAGGGCAGCGTCGCGACTGCTTTTAAGCGTGTGGTGCGCAACCTGGAGTTCGACGTCGCCGAAATGGCGATCATGACCTTTCTCGTGGCCAAGGCGTTCGACAAGCCGTACCGGCTTCTTCCTTTCGTCGTCATGGCGCGCTATCAGCATCCTTACCTCGTTTTTGATTCTCAAAGAAACCCTTCGCTTTCCCCGGAACAATTGCATGGAAAGCGCGTCGGCGTGCGCTCCTATTCTGTGACGACCGGCGCTTGGATCCGCGGCATCCTGATGGAGGACCACGGCATCGATATTTCACGCGTCCGGTGGGTCACGTTCGAGGAGCCGCATGTCGCGGAGTTTCGCGATCCGCCCAACGTGCAGCGCGCGCCGGAGGGCAAGGACATAAATGCGATGCTGCTCACGGGCGAGCTCGACGCTGCGATCCTCGGCGCGATCCCCGCCGACCCGCGCCTCAAGCCCCTCATCCGCGACCCGGAGGCGGCGGGAAAGCGCTGGGGCGACAAGCACCGAGCGATCCAGCTCAACCACCTCGTCGGCGTGAAGTCGACAGTGTCAAAAGCGGCCGCGGACGAGATCTACGGCCTGCTCCTCGAGAGCAAGAAGGCGGCAGGCGACCCGCCGATGCTGCCGCACGGCCTGGAGGCGAACCGGCGCAACCTTGAAATCGCCATCGACTGCGCCTACAAGCAGAAAATGATTCCGCGCCGCTTCGCGGTGGAGGAGCTGTTCGCGTGAAGATCTAGGGTCTAGCACGCCGTGCCGGCCAACCTCACGCCGGAGTACCGCACTGCGGAGGCCGCGTTCCGCAAGGCGCGCGAGCCCAAAGAGCGCCTGCAGTGCCTGCGCGACATGCTGCGCTTGATTCCAAAGCACAAGGGCACCGACCACCTCCAGGCCGACATCAAGCGGCGCATCAAGGAGCTCACCGAGGAGCTCGAGGCGCCGAAGAAGGGCGGCGCGCGCAGCGCGCCCTCGTCGACCGTGCGCCCGGAGGGCGCTGCGCAGATCGCGCTCCTCGGGCCGCCGAACTCCGGCAAGTCGGAGCTGCACGCGCGCCTCACTGGCTCGGGCGCGCATGCCGCGGCGTACCCCTTCACTACGCAGGTGCCGCAGGCGGGCATGCTGCCCTACCAGGACATCGCCTTCCAGCTCGTGGACCTGCCGGCGGTTTCGCCGGAGCATCCGGTGCCGTGGCTCGCCTCGGCGCTGCAGAGCGCCGACGCCTGCCTGCTCGTCGTAGACCTCGCGGAAACCGACTGCCTCGAGCGGATAGAGGCGCTGCACGCCGTTCTCCGCGCACAGCGCGTGCACCTTACGTCGCGGTGGGGCAGCCGCCGCGAGGAGGACGATCCATTTGTGATCCAGCTGCCGGCGCTGCTCGTCGCGAACAAGGTCGATCGGCTGGCGGACCCGCAGGCCGAGCTGCACGCGTTCCTCGAGCTGGAAGGGCTCGACTATCCGGTGCTTGCGGTGTCGGCGCAGACCGGCTACGGCCTGAGTGAGATCGGCCCGTGGCTCTTCTCGCATCTCGGCGTAGTGCGCGTCTATACCAAGAGCCCCGGCAAGCCCGCCGACCATGGCCGGCCCTTCACCCTGCGCGCCGGGCAGTGCGTCGAGCACCTGGCGCGCCTAGTGCACCAGGACCTCGCGCACTCGCTGCGCTACGCGCGCTTGTGGGGAAAATCGGGCTTCGACGGCCAGCACGTCGGCCGCGACCATGTGCTCGCCGACGGCGACGTGGTCGAGCTCCACTCTTAGTATGATGGGGCCGAGGAGGGTCCAATGAGGAAACTACTTGCCGCGCTGCTCGCCGCGCCGGTACTCGCGTCCGCGCAGACCTATCCCACAAAACCGGTGCGCATCGTGCTGCCGTTCGGCCCGGGCGGTATCGCCGACATTACCACGCGCACTATCGCACCGAAGCTGGGCGAGGGCCTTGGCCAACAGGTCATCGTCGAGAACATGCCCGGTGCGGGCGGCATTCGCGCCGCCGAGACAGTGGCGCGCGCCGAGCCCGACGGCCACACGCTGCTCCTTCTCACCAATGGCAACGCGGTGAGCCAGGCGCTGTTCAAGTCGCTGCCCTACGACCCGGTGAACGACTTTGCGATGATCTCGACCGTCGGCTTTTTCAGCATGGTGATCGTCACTCGACCCGAGTCGTCCGCGAAGACGCTGCAGGAAGCGATCGCGATGGCAAAGGCAAATCCCGGAAAGATGAACATCGGCACGATCACGCCCGGCGGCACGCAGCACCTCGCCGGCGAGCTGTTCCGCTCCACCGCCGGCATCGATGCGCTGGTGGTACCGCACAAGACCACCGGCGAGGTCATCATCGCCGCGCGCAACGGCAACGTGGACCTCGCGGTGGACTTCATCGCGCCGCTGCTCTCCAGCATCAAGTCCGGCGCGCTGCGTCCGCTCGCGGTCACCGCGGCGAAGCGCTTCCCCGGTCTGCCCGACGTGCCGACAGTAATCGAGGCGGGCGTGCCCGGCTACGACGTCGCCTCGTGGAACGCGATGGCGGCGCCCGCCAAGACGCCGCGCGCCGTGATCGAGCGCGTGAACCAGGAATTGCGCAAGGCGATCGCCGCCGAAGAGGTGCAGAAGCGCTTCGGCGAGCTCGGCGTCGATGCGCGCACGAGCACGCCTGACGAGCTGCGCCAGTTCTTCATCGCCGAATCGCAGCGCTGGACGCGCGTGGTCGAGGCCGCGAAGATTCCGAAGCAGTAACTACTTCAGATTCTTCGCCAGGAAGTCGAGCGTGCGCTTCCATGCGAGCTCGGCCGCCTGGGCGTTGTGCTCCGCCGCTGCGACTGGCCGCTTCGGGCCGACCGCGGTCTCGTTCGCGAATGCGTGCTTGGCGTCGTAGCGGTGGAACTCGAACTTCACGTTCGCCGCGCGCAGCTTCTTCTCCAGCTCGTCGACCTTCGAGATCGTGAAGAACTCGTCCTTAGTCGCCCAATGCCCCAGCAGCGGAGCCTTGATCTTGGTCGCGTCGACAAACTCTAGCGGCGGAAAGCCGTACCACGCGGCGGCCGCATCCACCTCGGGGACGTTGACCGCGGCGAGAATGGTCAGCGCGCCGCCCATGCAAAAGCCCGTCACGCCGACCTTGCGGCTGCCGCTCGCCTTGAGGTGCTGGACCGCGCCGCGAATGTCCTGCCCGGCAGCGTCGCCGAAGTTGAGCCCGCTCATCAGGTGCTCCGCTTCTTTCGCCTCGACGGCCACCTTGCCGCGGTAGAGATCCGGCACGAGCGCGCGGTAGCCGGCGGCGGCCAGTTTTCCCGCCACGCCCTTGATCTGGTCGTTCAAGCCCCACCATTCCTGGATCACCACTACGCCGGGCGCGTCCTGGGCGCTTTTCGGCTCGGCCAGGTAGGCGTTTACGGTCTTTCCATCGGGTCGCTTGTAGCTCGTACTCTGGGCCATCATGCCTCCTCGGGGTCAAACCTTGGATTTTCCATCAAACCCAGCGCCGGACGCGCGAGCGGTAGGCGATGTACTCAGCGCCAAAGCGGGCTTCCAGCGCCCGCTCCTCGGGGGCGATTTGGAATCTGTTCATATATAGGATGAAGAGAGGCAGCCCCGCCAACGCGGCGAGATTGCCGAGATAGATGGCCCACGCAAGGAGGAGAGCCGCCAGGCCCAGATACATCGGATTGCGGGTGAGCCGGTAGATGCCGCCAGTGACGAGCGCCGAAGCCGAGTCGGGCTTCAGCGGATTGACCGTCGTACGGCTGCGCAGAAAGTGGATGAGGGCAATGGCATCCAGCGACACGCCGACCAAGGCGACCGCGAGCGCAAACGCCGAAGGAATCGGAAAGGTGAGCGCGGGCGCGACCCACGCAAGAGCGAGCATCGCGGCCGCGAAGCACGCCGCCACGATCGGGGGCGGTACGCGATTCTCTAGCCCGATAGCCACTTGAGTCCGGCAAAGCCGGGCTCGACATCCCAGGGAATCGTCTCGCGCGCGACGTAAGCCGTCTCCCACGGATGCGCGAGCACCGGCTCGATCGCTGGCCGCTCGGCGCGCACGCCGGCGTGCCACTCGGCCATATGGCGCGCCTCGGTGGCATCGAGGCGCATGCTGAAGCCGAAGCCGGTTCTTCCGTCCTTCGTGAGCACACGCGCCACCAAGGCCTCATGACCGGAAGCGAGGCGCAGCGAATGAACGTGGGTGAAAGCTAGATTAATGGGTTCAATCCGCTGCGCGTCACGCGGCCGTAGAGCTCGCGGCCGAGCGCCTGCTCGCAGAATTCGGCTGTCGCCAGCAGGCCGTCCAGGTCGATGCCAGTATCGATGTTCATGGACTCGAACAGGTTCACTAGGTCCTCGGTGCACACGTTGCCGGTGAAGCCGCCGCCGTATTTCACCTTCGCGGGGTGGCCGCCGACCCCGCCGAAGGACGAATCGAAGTGCCGCACGCCCGCCTCGTAGGCGGCGACGCAGTTCACGAGGCCGGTGCCGCGGGTGTCGTGGAAGTGCGCGATCGGCACCGCGCTTTCGATGTTCGAGAAAAGCTCCTTTACGGCCTGCGGCGTCGCCATGCCCGTCGTGTCGCCGAGGGCTACGTGCTCGACGCCGAGCTCGCAGAACTTCTCCACGTCCGCGATCACGGAAACCGGGTCGACCCGGCCCTCGAAGGGGCAGCCGAATGCGACCGACACCGTGCCGACCATGCGGAAACGGCCCTTCGCCGCCGCCGCCATCGCCGCGATGTTGTCCCACTGCTCGGAGCGGCTGCGATTGAGGTTCTTGCGCGTGTGCGACTCCGTCGCCGACACGAGCAGGCTGACCTCGCTCGCGCCATGGCCGGCCTCGAGATCGGCGAGTGCGCGCTCGACCGCCTTGAGGTTCGCGCAGGTAGCCTTGTAGGACGTAGACGGGAGACGGGAAAGCGTCCGGAGGAGTTCGCTCGCGTCAGCGAACTGAGGAACCACCTTCGGGTTGGAATAGGACGTGGCCTCGACGCGCGGGAAGCCGAGCGCGGCGAAGCGCTCGACCAAAGCCCGCTTGGTGGCGGTCGGCAAGAACGCGGGCTCGTGCTGCAGCCCGTCGCGCGCGAAGCACTCACACAGCGTCACGTCCGTCATCGTTGACATCATCAACTACCTGGTTTACGGTGTCAACGAAATGCCCCTCGTGATCGAGCGCCGCGATCCGCTGGCCCAGGCGCAGGGCGTGGAGGCCGGCTACGCGCAGACCGCGCGCCGTTGGCCGTCGCGGCCGCTCGCGCGCCGGCCGCACACGGCGTCCGAGCTCTCCGGGCCGCAGCCGGTAGGCCGGATTCTCTCCATTCAAAAAGGAGATCTTGCCGGCCAGGGCGCCCGGCGCGCGCTCGGGCAGCTCATCCGGCTGCGCCTGCGCATCGTGGACGAGGACGGCGCGCCGCTCGCGGGCACGGTGGTCGAGGCGTGGCATTGCAACGCGGCAGGGAAATATATCCACCCCAACGATACCCACGACGCGCCGGTCGACCCGAACTTCTACGGTGCCGCGCGCCTGGTCGCCGACCAAGGCGGCTTGGTCGAGCTGCGCACCATCAAGCCGGGCGCGTATCCGGTGCCGGACACCGGCGGCTGGTGGCGGCCGCCGCATGTGCATTTCTCGGTGTGGGGGCGGGTTTGGCTCTCACGCCTTGTGACGCAGATGTTCTTTCCCGGCGAGCCGCTCAACGACACGGACGCGATCCTGAACGCGATCCGCGACCCCCAAGCGCGCGACCATTGCATAGCTCGGCTCGTTCCCTCGCAGACGAACGAGCTCGTCTACGAGCACCAGCTGGTGGTACGCGGGCACAACGCCGCCGCACGCATGCCGTGAAGCGACTGGTGCCGACCGCCGAGATGACCCTCGGCCCGTTCTTCCCGCCGGAATTCGCGCGCGGTTTGAACGACCTTGCGCCGGACGCCGGCGATGCGATCGAGATCACGGGCCGCGTTACCGAGCTCGACGGCAAGCCGCTCGACAACCTGGTCCTCGAGATCTGGCAGGCGGATCCCGCCGGCCGCCTCGATAACCCGGATTTCGCGGGCTGGGGCAGGGCGGCAACCAACGCGCAGGGAGAGTACCGATTTCGCACCGTGCGGCCGGGCGCCGTTCCCGGGCGCGCGCCGCACATCAACTTCCTCATCCTCTACTCCGGCCTCATGCGTCAGCTGCAGACGGTCATGTTCTTCGAGAAATCCGACGACCCGGTGCTGCAATCCGTAGAACCTTCTCGCCGCTCACTGCTGCTCGCCAATGCAATGACCAACAGATCTTTCCGTTTCGACCTTCGGCTGCGCGGCGATGACGAAACGCCGTTCTTCGATGACTGAAATCCGCGACCTGCTCTCGTACCGCGTGCACCTGGTGGCGAACCTGCTTTCGCGCGGCGCGGAGCTTCGCTACCGGCGCGAGTTCGGCGTAAGCCTTTGGGAATGGCGCACGATCGCGCTCCTCGGCGCCTCCGACGAGCCGCTCTCGCTCGGCGACCTGGCGCGCGCCGCCGGCATCGACAAAAGCCAGATGAGCCGCGTGGTGTCGGGGCTCGCGAAGCGGCGCGTGGTGCTGCGTGAGGCGGATCCCGGCGACGGCCGCGGTGTGCGCCTGACCCTGACAAAGATAGGCCAAAGGCTGTACACGGGCCTCATTCGCGCGGCGGGCGAGCGCGACGCGCTGTTTCGCAACTGCCTTAGCAAGGATGAAAAGAAGGCGTTCGAGCGCGCGCTCGCCAAGCTTGCCGGCAAGGCGCGAGCCCTCATCGAAGAAGAGAGAGCGCTCAAGTGAAGACCCGCATCACCGAGTTGCTCGGCATCGAGCACCCGATCTTTCAGGCGGCAATGAGCTGGGCGTCGTCGAACGCGCCGCTCGTAATCGCGGTTTCGAACGCGGGCGGCATGGGCGTGCTCGGCGCCGGACCGATGCGGCCCGACGATTTCGCGTCGGTTTTGAAGGAAATAAAGTCAAAAACCTCCAAACCCTTCGGGGTGAACATCCCGTTGAACGGGCAGCGCGCCCCGGAGCTGCTGGAGATCGCTCTTCGCGAAAGAATTCCCGTGATGGTCGCCTCGCAGGGCGGGCCGCGCGAGCACTTGCCGCGCTTCCGCGCGATCGGTGCCAAGTGGCTGCACGTGGTGGCTTCGGTCGAGCATGCCAAGAAAGCGGAAGCCGCCGGCGTGGATGCGCTGGTGGTGGACGGCGCCGAGGCAGGCGGCCATCCGCCGCCGTCCAACGTCGGCACCATCGTCCTCGTGCGTCGTGTGGTACGCGCAACGCGCCTGCCGGTCGTAGCGAGCGGCGGTGTGGCCGACGGCGCCGGAATCGCCGCCCTCCTCGCGCTCGGCGCCGAAGCGGTGCAGCTCGGCACCCGCTTCATCGCCACGCCCGAGGCGAGCGTTCACGAGAACTACAAACGGGCGGTGCTCGCCGCCGAGGTGCACGACACCTGCCTCGTCGGCCCGCCGGATCTGCCGATCCGGCAGATCCGCAATGCTTTCACACGCCGGTTCGAAGCGTCGAGCAAGGAAGAGCGTGAGACGCTCTTTAAGGAATCTTCGCTCAAAAAGGCCGCGCTCGAAGGCGACGTGGAATGGGGCAAGGTCGAGGCCGGGCAGAGCGCCGGCCTCGTCGACGAGATCCTGCCCGCCGCCGAGGTGATGAAGCGGCTGGTGCAGGAGCTGGAGCAGGCGCGCCGGAGGCTCGCTTCCCTATGACTCTCTTGATTGAAAACCGCGGCGCCGTCCGCATCCTTACCATGAACCGGCCGGAGAAGCGCAATGCGCTAAACCAGGCCCTGACGCAGGGTTTGCTCGATGCACTGCGCGCAGCGGATGCTGACGAATCGGTCGGTGCGGTGGTGCTTACCGGCGCGGGGCCGGGTTTTTGCGCCGGCGCGGACCTGGGCGAATTCAAGGAGCTCGGCGCGGGCCTTGCCGCCGAGGATCGCGCCGAGCTCACTATGCAACTGCATTTGACGTTCACGAGAATCTCCAAACCCGTCGTTTCCGGCATCAACGGCCACGCCATGGGCGGTGGCGCGGGGCTCGCGCTCGCCGCGGACCTGGCGGTGATAGCGGAGGGCGCGAAGCTCGGCTATCCGGAACCGAAGCACGGCATCGTCGCCGCGATCGTCATGGCAAACCTAGTACGACAGGTCGGACGCAAGGCGGCGTTCGAACTCGTGTCGCTCGGCGAGCCCGTCGATGCGCAGCAGGCGCTGCGGTTGGGGATGGTCAACAAGGTTGTCGGAAAAGAAGACCTTCTTTCCGAGGCCCTTCACTTGGCCGAGAAGCTCGCGTCGGTGAAGCGGGAAGCAATGGCCGAAACCAAGCGCCTGTTCCACGAAGTCGCCGACCTGCCGCTCGCCGCGGCGCTCGAGCGCGGGCGCGACGCGAACAAGCGGATGCGCAACTTCGCTCAACTGAGGAAGAAATGAAGCCGCTCGACGGCCTGACTATCCTCGACCTGTCGAGAGTGCTCGCTTGCCCGTTCGCCACGATGATCCTGGCCGAACTCGGTGCTCGCGTGATCAAGGTGGAGCAGCCGGGAAGCGGCGACGAGACGCGCGGCTTCGAACCTCAGCTCGCGAAGGACAGTGCGTACTACTTCGCCTGCAACCGATCCAAGGAATCGATCACCGTCAACCTGCGCTCGGACGACGGCCGCAAGCTGATCCGCGCCCTCGCGCAGAAGGCCGACGTGCTGCTCGAGAATTTCCCTGTCGGGACGCTCGCGCGCTACGGCCTGGACTACGCGGTTCTCTCTTCGTTGAATGAACGGCTGATCTACGTCTCGTGCACGGGCTTCGGGCAGAGCGGCCCTTATGCGGAGAAGAAGGGCTACGACACCGTGTTCCAGGCGATGGGAGGGATCATGAGCCTGACCGGAGAAAAGGGCAGCGGGCCGGTGAAGCCGGGATTACCGGTTGCCGACCTTACGTCAGGCCTGTGGATTGCGATCGCGCTCCTCGCTGCGCTTGCCGGGCGCGTGCGCACACAGAAGGGGTGCTACGTCGACTTCTCCATGCTCGACGGCCAGGTCTCGCTCCTCACGCTGGCGGCCGCGAGGTTTTTCGCTCTCGGCGAGATTCCTCCGCGCCTCGGCACCGAGCATCCCGGCCGCGTGCCGTCCGCCACGTTCTGCTGCAAAGACGGCAAGTACGCTCACGTCACCGCGAGCGATCAGCACTGGATCCCGCTCTGCAAGGCGCTCGACCTCGAAGCCTGGAGCGCCGCGTTTCCGGACAACGCCATACGCGTCGCGAAGCGCGAAGAGGTGATGCGGGTTCTGACTGAAAGGGTCTCGCAGCTCGAGCGGCCGCGGCTGCTTTCCATGCTTGATGAAGCCGATGTCCCGGTGGGCCCGGTGAACGATGTCGCCGAGATCCTCGCCGATCCGCAGGTGCGCGCGCGGCGCCTGATTGGGAGCTTCGACTATCCTGAGGTGGGCGAATTCAAGGCGCTCGCCATCCCGTACAAGTTTCTCGGCTGGGACAACCCCGAGATCGGCCGCCCGCCGACGCTAGGCGAGCATACCGACAGCCTGTTGAAGGAAATGTTGGGGCTTTCAGCGCAGGACTTGTCGCGTCTCAGGACCGCGAAAGCGATATGACCGTCGAACTGTCCATCGCCGACGCCGTGGCGACGATTGCGCTTGACCGCCCGGAGGTGCGCAATGCGCTTAACCTCGAGATGTGCGAAGCACTTCTAGATTCCTTAGGAGAAATTATCCGGAGCGAAGTTCGGTTGGTGTTCATCCGCGGCAACGGGCCGGCCTTCTGCGGTGGCGCGGACCTCACTGAGCGCAAGGGCAAGAGCGAGGCATGGATCCGCGATCGGCGCATGCGTGCCTTCGCCGCCTACGGTGCGATCGAAGCGCTGCCGATGCCGTGCATCGCGCTCGTGCACGGTGCGGTCGTCGGCTCCGGCGTCGAGATCGCCGCAGCGTGCGACTTCATCGTCGCTACTCCCGACGCAACTTTCCGCACGCCTGAGGCGCAGCGCGGCACGGTGGGCGCTACGCAGCGGTTGCCGCGCATACTCGGAAAGCGCCTCGCGAAGGACATGATGTTCACCGGCAGGCCCCTCACCGCGTTAGAGGCGCGCGATGCAGGGCTCGTTACCCGTATTGGAGACCTGGACGCCGAAAAGCGCGCGATTGCGGGCGCGATCCTTAAGGCAACGCCGCTGGCGCTAAAGCTCGCCAAACGCACCATAGACCGGGGCGTTGAGCTGGATCCGAGGGGCGCGCTGCAGGCCGAGATCGAGGCGATCGAGGAGCAGCTCGCTTCCGGGCAATGGATGGGGAAGTCGTGAGCTGGCCGAGGCAGACGCTCGGCCAGGTGCTCGGGGCGCGCAGGGGGGCGGCTCTCGTCACTCTTACCGGGAGGGTCTCCTTCGAAGATCTGCTGGAGAGGGCCCGCAGGGCGGCAGGGAGCATGCAGGCCTTGGGTATCAAGCGCGGTGATCACGTCGGCATCCTGATGGGCAACGATGAGCACTGGTTGTCGCTTCTCTACGGTGCTGCGTTGCTCGGTGCGGTCACCGTTCCGGTGAACACGCGCTTCAAGACTGCGGAAATCGATTTCTGCCTGAAGCAGGCCGACTGCAAGTTGCTCTTCTATGTGGATCGCTTTCTCGGCATCGACTTCGGCGCGATGGTGCGCGCGACGGGATTCAGGAACGGGTTCGAGATATCGGGTGGATTGCCTGCAGGCAAGTTTGTCCCGGTGGAAGTGTCCCCGGAAGACATCCTGCTCATCCAGTTCACCTCGGGAACAACCGCCTATCCCAAGGGCGTGATGCTCACGCACGACAACATGATGCGCGACGCCTGGGCCGCCGGTACGCGCATCGGCATCCGCGCCGATGACCGCTACTTCAACTGCCGGCCGTTTTCCCATGTGGCAGGTACCACGCTGTCGGCGCTCATGGCGCTGGTCGCCGGCGCGTGCTTGGTGACGCTCCCCACCTTCGAGGCGGGCGCGGCGCTCGAGATGATGGAGCGCGAGCGTTGCACGCTCGTATCGGGAAACGACACGCTCTTCCAGCTGATGATGGGGCACCCGGACTTTCCGAAGCGGAAACTATCCTTGCGCGGCGGCTGGGCTGCGGCCGGGCCGCAGACCATGCGCGCGATCATCGATCGCATGGGAGCCAAGCACATTTGCGCGGCCTACGGCCTGTCGGAAGCATCGCCCAATGTAGTGATGAGCGACTGGCGCGATCCCGAGGAGCTGAGGGTCCAGGGCCTCGCCAGGCCGCATGAGGGGGTGGAGATAAGAATCTCGGAAGAGAAGGAAATCCAGATCCGCGGCTGGAACGTGATGCGCGGCTACTATAACAACCCGGAAGCCAACGCCAGGGCGTTCACCGACGATGGCTGGCTGCGCACGGGCGACCTCGGCGAGCTCACGTCGGACGGCCGGCTACGCATGTCGGGTCGCCTCAAGGACGTCTTTCGCGTCGGCGGTGAGAACGTCGCTCCGGCGGAGGTGGAGGAGGTGCTGCTTGCGCACCCGGCGGTTGAGACCGCGCAGGTGATCGGCGTGCCCGACGCGAGGCTTGGCGAGGTGGGCTGCGCCTACATCACCCTGAAGGGGGACGCCTCGGAAGAAGAGCTCCTCGAGTGGTGCAAGGGACGCATGGCGAACTTCCGCGTGCCGAAATACCTGAGGATCGTCGAGGACTTCGAGGCGATCGGCATGACCGCGAGCGGCAAGGTCCAGAAAGCCAAGCTGCGCGAGCACGCGCTGCGCGAGTTCAAGCTGGCGCGCTACTGAACTACTGCGTTCAGGAAATCAAGGAGCAGCGCGCAAACCGGCTCGGGCCGTTCTTGCTGTACCCAATGGCCGGCGCCTTCGACGAAGTGGCAGCCTCGGAAGTCGGCGCAAACCTCGTTCTTCATACGCTCGAGCTCGCCGGGCTTCTGGTAGATGCCCCAGTCGGCGGCGCCGGCGATGTACATCGAAGGAATGTCGATGGTCTTTCGCTCGGTCCTCGGCGCGAGCTCGGGGTTGGTCGCGGCGCGGTACCAGTTGAGACCGCCCTGGAAGCCGGTGCGCTCGAAGGCTTGGGCGTACACGGCCAGCTCCTCGTCGGTGAGCCAGGCGGCAGCAGTGGCTGGCATGTGGGGCGCGACGGTCTCAGCCATGCCTTTGTCTAGCTCCATGATGTAATAGGTCGGCATCTTCGCCAGCTCGGCAGCGGTCCAGCCTGTAAGCGGGAAGGGACGGTTGCCCGGCCAGTCAGCGCTCTTGTGGTGGTAGTACGCGCGCAGGAACGCGTGCACGTCTTGCGGGCAGTGGCGCATGTTGCCGTCCGCCTCGCGCGTCGAGTAGTACCACTGGTAATGCTTGCGTCCGATTGCGGCGAGATCCTCGTGGATCGCCGCAGCGCGCCAACCGACCGGCGCACCGCCGAAGGGCGCGCTCATCAGCACGACTGAGCGAAACCGATCCGGCCGTGTCAACGCCGCGTACGCAGCGACCGGGGAGCCGAAGTCATGGCCGACCAGGTGTGCCTTATTGATCTCTAATGCCTCGAGGAGCGATACAGAATCTTGGACGAGGTTCGTCATCCGGTATTGCGAGAGATCGCAATCGAAGGCGCCGTCCCAGCCGGTGGTGAGGCCGTAGCCGCGCTGGTCGGGCGCAAGCGTGTAGTAGCCCGCCGCGGCGAGCGCTGGCATGACCTTGCGCCAGCTGTAGGCGAGTTCGGGAAAGCCGTGCAACAGCAGCACGCAGGGACGCGCCGGATCGCCTGCCTCGAGCATGTGCACCGAGAGTCCGTTCACGCCGTCGACGCGGCGCGAGCGAATTACAGCCGGAAGATTCGCTGGGCGTTCCACCCGCGCACCTGGTGGCGCACGGTGTCGGGCAACGCGTCCACCCGCGAGAGGCACCCCGCCATATCGCCGATGGTGTGCGGATAGTCCGAGCCGTAAAGAACGTTATCCGGGCCGCACACCGACACGCACATGTTGAGCACGTCCTGCCGGAACACCACGCTGTCCACGTAGACGCGGCGCATATAGTTGCGCGGCGGCTCGGCCGTCTTCGCACGCGCCGCCGGGATGTTGTCCCAGCAGATGTCGAGGCGGCCGACCAGATAGGGCAGCGCACCCCCGCCGTGCGAGGCGATGAGCTTCAGGTTGGGATAGCGGTCGAAGAAGCCGTCGTAGATGCAGCGCGCGATCGCGAGCGAGGTGTCGAAGGTAAAGCCGATGGGGGCGGTGAGCTGGAACTCGTGCATCCCCATCTGCGCCACGCCCGGTGGCGCCGTGGGGTGAACGAGCACCGGCAACGCACGGCGGTCTATTTCCTTCCAGATATTCTTGAAGGACTCATCTGTCAGAGCCTTGCCTGCGATATTGGCGAGCACCATCACACCCACGGCGCCGTTGTCGCACGCCCTTTGGAGTTCCTGTAAAGCAAGGGATTCGTGCTGCCAGGGCAGGGAGGCAAACCAGCGGATGCGATCGGGCCAGGCCTTCTGCGCCTTGGCCATGTCGTCGTTCGCGACGCGCGCCGCCTTGAGGCTTGTCTCCGCGCTGCCCCAATAGACATTCGGGCAAGTAAGCGACGTGATCGCGATATCGACGCGCGCCTTGTCCATGTTGGCGATACGCGCTTCCCAGTCGAACATGTTCGGCACCGGGGTCATGAACGGCGCGCCGTCGAGATGGATCGCGCGCAGGCCGCCGCTGACGGTCTTCAGCGTGTAGGAGGGCCCGCCGTGCTGCTCGAGCAGCGACACCCACCCGTGGGTGAGCATGTGGGTGTGGACGTCGATGACCGGGCTGCGCGTCACTGGAGCTTGATGTTCGCGGCCTTGACGACTTCGCCCCACTTCTTCGTCTCGTCCCGGATCATGGCCGCGAACTCCTGCGGCGAGGTGGGGAAGGGCTCCGCGCCCGCTGACAGCGCCCGGTCGCGCACATCAGGGGCCGACAGCGCGTCTTTGATCTCGGAGTTGAGTTTGTTGATGACATCGGGTGGCGTGCCCGCCGGCGCTACGGCTCCGAACCAGCCGATGGCTTCGTAGCCGGGCAGGCCCGCTTCCTCGAAGGTCGGCACTTCAGGCGCAGCGGAAATGCGGCGCTTCGTCGTCACGGCGAGCGCGCGCAGCTTTCCTACCTTTACGTTTGCGATGGCAGAGGGCACGTCCACGACGCCGAGCGGCACCTGGCCGCCCAGTACGTCGGCCGACACCGGCCCGCTGCCTTTGTAGGGGACTGCCTGGATCCTGATGCTCGCCATCATGTTGAGCAGCTCGCCCGCGAGATGCATGGTCGAGCCCTGGCCGCCGTGCCCATACGACAGAGCGCCCGGCTTCGCCTTGGCGGTTTCGATCAGCTCCTTCAACGAAGAAGCCTGCGAAGGATGGGCCACCAGGAAGAACGGGATCATCGCCAGCATCGAAATTGGCGCGAGGTCCTTCTCCGGATCGTATGGCATGCTGGGATAGAGATGGATGTTCGACGACAGCGCTCCCGCTGCGGCGAGCCCGATCACGTGGCCGTCAGGCGGCGCCTTGGCGATCGCGTCGACGCCGATCATGCCGCCGGCGCCCGCGCGGTTTTCGACCACCACCGGCTGGCCAAGCCGCTCGCTCATGCGCGGCGCGATCGCGCGCGCGATGAGATCGGAACTGCCGCCCGGCGGGAAGCTGACGATGAAGCGGATCGGTTTGGAGGGATACGGCTGCGCGGAGGCAATAGCTACCCAGAAGGCGAGGACCGCTGCCGCCCACCTCATGGTCAATCTTCCCCGATCGTGTTCTCGAGGATGCCCACCTTGTCGATCTCGACCTCGACTTTGTCGCCAGGCTTCATCCAAACCGGCGGCGTGCGCCGCGCGCCGACTCCGCCCGGCGTGCCGGTGACGATGACATCGCCGGGGACGAGCGTCGTCCAGGTGGAGACGTACTCGAGAATCTTGGGGATCTTGAAAATCATCTGCTCGGTCGTGGCGTGCTGCATGCGCTCGCCGTTTAGCCGGCACGAAAGCGTCATCCTGGTGCCCGGCGGAATCTCGTCGGCAGTCACCATCCACGGGCCGAAGCCACCGGTGCGCGCAAAGTTCTTTCCCGCGGTCCATTGGATGGTGTGGCGCTGCCAGTCGCGCACCGAGCCGTCGTTGTAGCAGCTATATCCCGCAATGTGAGACCACGCGTCTTTTTGAGAGATCCGTCTTCCCGCGCGGCCGATGATCACGGCGATCTCGGCCTCGTAATCCAGGTTCTTCGACTCGCGCGGACGCAGGAGCGGCTGCTTGTGGCCGACTTGCGACTCCGGCAGCCGGACGAAGATCGCCGGCTGCTCGGTGTTGTCCCGGCCGGTCTCGACCACGTGCTCCTGGTAGTTGAGGCCGACGCACAGGATCTTGTCGGGGTTGGGAATCACCGGAAGCCAGTTCACGTCCGTGGTCTGGTAGTCGGGCGCTGCGCTCAGGTACTGCTCGGCTTGCGAGAAGCTGTTGCCGGCCAGCAATGCCTTTAAGTCGGGGAACTGGTTGCCCAGGCGGCGGCGCAGGTCGACAATTCCCTTCGCGGTGACGGCGCCGTAGCGGGTGCCTTGCGCGGTGCTGAAACTGGCGAGCTTCATAGGCGATGACCTCGGTTCCGGAGTTTTCGTTCAGCCACATGGGGATCTTCGTGACCGACCCCGCGCGGATGGAGGATTTTTACACACGCGTGCTCGGTTTTGCCGTGACCGACAGGGGCATGCTGGGTTCAGTTTCGCTGGTTTTCCTGAGCCGGGATGCAAGAGAGCACCACCAGATAGTCCTGGCGGCCGGCAGGCCGGCCACAGACGGCTTCAACCCCATCAACCAGATCTCTTTTCGCATGGCCGATTTCGCCGGGCTGCGCGAGATGCACCGCAGGCTGGAAGAAGCGGGAGTGAGCGAGCTTTCACCGGCGTCGCACGGCAACGCGCTTTCGGTCTATTTCAAGGATCCGGAGGGCAACCGCATCGAGCTTTTTGTCGACACGCCTTGGTATGTTGAGCAGCCGGTGCGGGTCTCGATCGACATGAGTCTTTCCGACGCCGAGATCTGGGCGTGGGCCGAGCGGGATGCGCGGAGCCGGGCGGGGTTCATGCCGGTCGAGGAGTGGCGCGCGGAAATGAGGAAGAAATTAGACGGCCGAAACTAGCGCGATCGCACTGATCTCGACCAGGAACTCGGGAGAGGCGAGCTTCGACACCTCGACCAGCGTCGAAGCAGGCGGTGTGCCGCGCCAGAACTGCCGCCGCACCTTGTTGACGCGCTCGCGGTCACCGATGTTGCGCAGGTAGACGTCGACCCGGCAGACGTCGTCGAGCGTCCCGCCCGCGGCCTCGAGCGCAGCTTTGAGGTTCTCGCACACCTGGCGGGTCTGCTCCTCCACGTCCCCGATGCCGACGATCCTGCCGTCCGCACGGCGCGCGGTCATCCCGGACACGAACACCAGCACGCCCTTCGCTGGCATCGCGATCGCCTGCGAGAAGTGGCCGCTCGGCTCGGCGAGCTTACTGGAGCGGATCTGCTGCTTCTTCATGGGGCTAGGTTACACTGAAGGCGAGAGGAGGAGGCCATGCGAAAGCTGCTCGCCGCGCTGCTGGTTGCGGTTCCATGCTTTGCGTCTGCTCAATCTTATCCCGCGAAGCCCGTGCGCATCATCGTTCCGTTCCCACCGGGCGGCACGACCGACTTGATCGCGCGCATCGTGCAGCCGAAGTTCCAGGAGCTCATGGGCCAGACAGTGCTCATCGAGAACCGCTCCGGCGCCGGCGGCTCGATCGGCGCCGCCGAGGTGGCGCGCGCTGCGCCCGACGGCTACACCCTGCTGATGGTGTTCGACACGCACGCGGTCAACCACCACATCTTCAAGATGGCGCCGGACCCGTTCCAACAGCTCGAGCACATCTGCCTGATGGTCAGGTCGCCGAGCGCTCTCGTCGGCGTCACCAGCTTCGCGCCGAGCAACCTGCGGGAGCTCGTCGCCTTCGCCAAGGCGAACCCCGAGAAAGTGACCTACTCGACCCCTGGCTCGGGCAGCTCCAACCACCTCGCGGCGCTGCTCCTCGAGCAGGTTGCGGGCATCAAGATGACGCACGTCGCCTACAAGGGCGGGGGGCCGATGATCCAGGCGCTGCTCAGCCAGCAGGTGCACATCTCGTTCTTCTCGCTGCCGCTGATGGTGCCGCACATCAAGGCGGGCAAGATGAAGGGCCTCGCGGTCGGCAGCCGCGCGCGCGTGCCGCAACTTCCCGATGTGCAGACCCTGTCGGAGACTTTTCCCGGCTTCGAGCAATATTCTTGGTTCGGCATGCTCGGGCCCGCGGGTCTGTCTAAGGAAATCGCAGCGAAGATTCACCGCGAGACCGTGCGCACGCTGCAGGCGCCGGAGGTGAACGGGAAGCTCACCGAGCAGGGCTTCGAGATCGTCGCAAGCTCGCCGGAAGAGTTCCTCAAGTTCGTGCAGGGCGAGTCCGACAAGCTCGGAAGACTGATCCGCGACAACAAGATCGTCGCGGAATAGAACTCGAGTGAGATCTTTCGTCTACCACGGCTTGCCGGCGCGGGTCGTTTTCGGTGCCGGCGCGCTCAAGCGCCTGCCCGACGAGCTCGACCGCCTCGGTACAAGTCGCGCGCTCGTGCTTTCGACTCCAGAGCAGGCGGATTCGGCGCGAGAGGTGGCGAACGCGCTCGGTGGCCGATGTGCCGGGACCTACGACAAGGCGGTGATGCACGTGCCGGTGGAGATCGCCGAGGATGCGCGCCGTGCAGCGCGCCAGCTCGGCGCGGACTGCTGCGTCACCGTCGGCGGCGGCTCCACCACGGGGCTTGGCAAGGCGATCGCGCTCACCTCTTCGGTTCCGATCCTCGCTGTGCCGACCACCTACGCGGGCTCGGAGATGACGCCGATCTACGGCATCACCGAAGGCGGCGCCAAAAAGACCGGGCGCGACGTGCGCGTACTGCCGAAAGCGGTCATCTACGACCCGACGTTGACGTTGAGCCTTCCGCCCGCGCTGTCAGCGGCGAGCGGCATGAACGCCATCGCCCATGCAGTCGAGGCGCTCTATTCGCACGAAGGCAATCCCATCATCTCGCTGATGGCCGAGGAAGGCATACGCGCTTTGGCGAGCGCGTTACCTGTAATCATGCAGAAGCCGAGCGACGTTTCTTCCCGGTCAGATGCGCTTTACGGCGCGTGGTTGTGCGGCGTGGTGCTCGGGTCGGCGGGCATGGCGCTGCATCACAAGCTCTGCCACGTTCTCGGCGGCAGCTTCAACCTGCCCCATGCCGAGACACACTCGATCGTTCTGCCGCACGCGGTGCGGTATAACCATGACGCGGCCCCGGAAGCCATGGCGCGCATAAGAAGGGCGATTGAGGCGGACGATGCCGCCGCCGGGATCTACGACCTCGAGAAGCGCCTCGGGCTGCCCATGCGGCTCGCTGATCTGGGCATGAAGGAGACCGATCTCGAGCGCGCGGCGCGCATCGCGACCGAGTCGCCTTACCCGAATCCGAGGAAAGTGGATTACGCCGCTGTGCTCCAGCTCCTGCGCAGCGCCTACCTGGGACACCGTCCATGATCGCCGTCATTTTCGAGTTCACCGCCGCCGCTCGGCGCCGCCAGGAATACCTTCAGCTCGCTGCCATACTCAACGAAGAAGTCAAGGGATTCGACGGCTTCCTCGGCATCGAGCGCTTCCAGAGCCTGAGAGCGTCCGACCGCTACGAATCGCTCTCGTTCTGGCGCGACGAGGAGGCGGTGCGCAAATGGCGCAACGTGCGCAAGCATCGAGAGGCGCAGGCGAAGGGCAGGGGCGGGATCTTCAGCTCCTATCGGCTGCGCGTGTGTAGCGTGATCCGGGACTATGGGATGAAGGAGCGCGGCGAGGCGCCGAAGGACAGCATCGCCGCGCACGGCTAGTGCCGCACAGCTTTCTCTTCGAGGAGGGAACGTGGCGCGTCGAGGGAGAGCACCGCGATGCCTCGGGAACCACCTCCGCCGTCTCGGGCGAGAACTCGATCCGCCACGAAACCGGCCGCTGGCACTTCGAGGCGGTGCTTCGCCTGCGGGGCGACCCGCTGCGCGTGACGCACAACCGCTATCAGATCGAGCCCTTCCTTCCCGGCGCGGCTTCGACGCACTGGAGCTCGAACAACCCGGTGCTCGGCGCGCTGCGCGGACGCTTCGTGATCGCAGGTGACGCGATTCTTTCCGCCTACACCAGCCCCACTTTGCGGTTCCGCGGCTTCGAGTGCATCCAGCAGCGCGATGCGCGGCGCTACACGGTGCGCGGCGCGATGCTGGAGGAGGACAAACTTGTTTCTACCTGGGCGCTGGAATTGACGAGAATCTAGCTCCTCACAGACGTTCAAGGGGAGTTAGATGAAAAAAGTCACAATCCTGCTCGCCGCGCTCGTCCTCTCGCTCGAGGCTTGGGCGCTGCCGAATGTCGCCGCAACCGGCGGCGCAATTGTTGCCGCACTCAATAAGCGAGACCTCGACGCCGTGCTCGCCACGATGGACGTCGAGGCAGTGAGCCATATCGTGGTAAAGGGCCTGGGCTTGAGCGACGCTGACCGCGAGTCGCTCCGCAAGGGCTTCGGCAAGGCGCTGCGGACCAACGTCGAGATCGGCATGCGCGCCATGGATGCGAGCAAGGGAACGGCAAAGTACCTGCGTAGTGGCGTGCGCGATTCCAGGCCATATGCGCTGCTGCGCTACGACTTGGGCGACCAGGGCACGGACTACGTCGAGTACTACCTGACGCCCTCGGGCAAGGTCGAGGACTGGTACGTGCATAGCATGGCGACGCTCTACAGCACCTCTGCGCGCCTCGGGCTCGCCACGGTGCTCAAGACCGACTCGATGCTCTTCAGCCTGTTCGGCATCCGCATGGCGAGCAGTGCCGACGCCAAGCCGTTCACCGAGCTGCGCACCCGGCTGCAGGCGCAGGACTTCGCTGGCGCGTACCGTGTGCTCGAGACGTTCCCCGAAGGCTTCCGCAAGACGCGCCAGTGGGCACTGATGCGGGTTACGTTCGGTGCGCGCATCGACGAGGCGACGCACCGTGCCGCGCTGCACTATCTGGCGGGGAACTTCGGCTCCGAGCCCGATTTGCAGTTCATGCTGATCGACCACTATTTCTTCGAAGAGAAGTTCGACCGTGCGCTTGCTTCGCTCAGCGCGCTGGAGCGGGCAGTCGGCGGCGAGGATGGCGCGACTGCCAACTTGCGCGGCAGTATCCTGATTGGGGCGAAACGCTTCAACGACGCCGCAGGCGCCTGCCGGCGCGGCATGGCGGTCGAGCCCGACCATAAGCCGGCCTATTGGTGCCTGGTCAGTGTCGGGATCGCCACTCGCGACGGCAAGATCGCGGTCGAGGGTCTGAAGGCCTACGAAAAGGCGTTCAACATGGAGTTCGACCTCGACAAGCTCGTCGCGATCGACGAATACAAGGACATCGCGCGAACTCCCGAATTCGCCGCCTGGAAGAAAAGCCGGCGCTAGACGTTCGGCGTTCTTATCGGACGCACGGTCTCGAACGCGCGCGCTGCACGCAGGACGCGCGCGTCCGCGTACTTCGGGCCGACGAGGTGCAGACCGACCGGCAGGCCGGCCGCGGTAAGGCCGCAGGGAATCGACGCCGCCGGCTGCTGGGTGAGGTTGAACGGGAAGGTGAACGGCGTCCAGTCGGTCCAGCGGCTTTGCAGCATCTTGTCCGCCACCTCCTTGCCGGCGTCAAACGCAGGGATCGAAAGCGTCGGCGTCACCAGAAGATCGTACTCGCGGTGGAAGAGATTCATGTGTGCACCGAGCGCACCGCGCTTCAATTGCGCCTCCAGGAAGTCGTGCGCGCTGACTTTCTCCCCCTGCGCCGCCATCTCCCGCAGGCCAGGATCAATCAGGTCGTGCTTCTCCTTCGGGATGCCCTTGAGCAGAAACGCGGCGCCCGAGAACCAGTGCGTCATGAAAAGCGCTGCCGGGTCCTCGAACGCGGGGCTCTTCTCCTCGACCTTCGCTCCCAGATCCTCGAACACTTTCACGGCCTTATCCACGATCTCTCTTACTTCCTTGTCGACCTTCGCATATCCCAGATCCGGTGAGTACGCGATGCGCAGGTCGGCGACGCCGTGGTCGAGCCCCGTACGCCAGTCGCGCGGCTCGTAGGGCAGCGCGTGCCAGTCGCGCGCGTCAGGCAGCGCCAGCACGTTGAGCATCAACGCGGCGTCGGTGACGCTGCGCGTCATCGGCCCGACGTGCGCCACCGTGCCAAAAGGCGACAGCGGCCACGCCGGCACGCGGCCGAACGAGGCCTTGATGCCAAAGATGCCCGTGAATGCGCACGGGATCCGTATCGAGCCGCCGCCATCGGTGCCCACGGCGAGCGGACCCATTCCCGCGGCCAGCGCCGCCGCCGCGCCGCCGGAGGAGCCTCCAGGCGTTTTTGCCTTGTTCCAGGGATTGCGCGTAATGCCGGTGAGCGGGCTGTCGGTCACGCCTTTCCAGCCGAACTCGGGCGTGGTCGTCTTGCCTAGCAGGACCGCGCCGTGCTCGCGCAACCGCGCGGTGGCCGGCGCGTCGTCGTTCCAGGGTCCATTGGGGTCGATGGTCTTGGAGCCGCGCAGTGTCGGCCAGCCCTTGGTGAGGATGAGGTCTTTGATCGACACCGGCACACCGTCGAGCAGGCCTTTCGGTTGCCCTGTGAGCCAGCGTGCCTCTGAAGCTCTTGCTTCATTCAAGGCATTCTCTGAAACCAGATTGAATGCATTGAAAACCGGATTGAGCACCTCGATCCGCTTGAGGATCGCGGCGGTGACTTCTACCGGCGAGAGCGATCTCTTGCGGAACGCGTCGACGAGCTCGGTCGCAGTCAGCGTGCACAAATCCTGGGTCATGCCGCCCGATTCTATTTGATAAGCTGCAAGCCGCATGCAGCCGCTGACCCGCTATGCGCTGAGCGACGACGTCAACATCGCCTACCAGGTGGTGGGCGATGCCCCGCTCGACCTGGTGTTCGTGATGGGCTGGGTCTCGAACATCGACGAGTTCTGGACCGAGCCGATGTTCGCGACTTTTCTGCGGCGCCTTGCCAGGTTCTCACGCTTGATCGTGTTCGACAAGCGCGGCACCGGCCTGTCCGATCGCGTCGACGAGAAGAATCTGCCCACTTTGGAGCAGCGCATGGACGACGTGCGTGCGGTGATGGATGCCGCGGGCTCGAAGCGCGCCGTGCTGTTTGGGATATCCGAAGGCGGGCCGCTATGTTCTCTGTTCGCCGCGACGTATCCCGAGCGCGCTTCGGCGCTATTGATGTTTGGCACCTATGCGCGGGCGATGTACGCCCCCGATTACCCGTGGGGCCGCACCGAGGAGTGGGTTCGAGACTGGACCGACATGATCCGCACCAAATGGGGCGCGCATCCCGTAGGGATCGAGGCGCGAGTGCCTTCGCGCGTCAACGACCCCCAATTCCGTGAATGGTGGACGCGCTATCTCGTGCGGAGCGCCAGCCCGAAAGCGGTGCTGGCGCTTACGCGCATGAACACGCAGGTGGACATGCGCCACGTGCTCCCAGCGATCCGCGTCCCGACCCTGATCATGCATCGCGTCGGCGACCGCGCGCTCCCGGTGGAAGGCGCGCGCTACATGGCGCGGCACATTCGCGGCGCGAAATTGGTTGAGTTTCCCGGCGACGATCATCTGCCTTGGACTTCGGACGCAGAGTCCGTGCTCGCCGAAATCGAGGCGTTCGTGACCGGAACCCGTCCGGTGGAGGAGGCCGACCGGGTGCTCGCGACGGTGATGTTCGCCGACATCGTCGATTCCACTCAGCGCGCGGCGGCGATCGGCGACCGCGCCTGGACCGAGGAGCTGCGGCGGTTCTACGGCCTCGCGCGGCGCCAGCTCGAGCGCTTCCGCGGCCGCGAGATCGATACCGTGGGCGACGGCTACTTCGCCACCTTCGACGGCCCCGCGCGCGCGGTGCGCTGCGCGCAGACGCTGAGCCGCGAGATGGCGCAGCTCGGGCTGCCGATCCGCACCGGCCTACACACGGGCGAAGTCGAGGTGATCGGCGAGAAGATCGGCGGCATCGCAGTCCATATCGGTGCGCGCATCGCCGGCCATGCCGCGCCCGGCGAGGTTGTGGTCTCCAACACGGTGAAGGATCTCGTCGCCGGCTCCGGCCTGCAGTTCGAAGACCGCGGTGTGCGCCCGCTCAAGGGCGTGCCCGGCGAGTGGCGCCTGTACCGCGCGTCCGCTTAGCGCTCGGCCTTCGCCCTTGCCAGCGCTTTGTCGCGCCACAGCGGCCAGGCGCGCTTGTAGTCCTGCACGGGCGCCGAGGCTTTTACCTCGGCCGCATCCATGTACGTAATCTTCGGAGACAACAACAGCGCTTGCATCTGCATGCGCGCACTCATCTCGAGATAGATGCTGCGGCCGACGGCGCGCTGGAGGTTCTCGCCGGTGACGACCGAGCCGTGGCCTCGCATTAGAGCCGCAGATTTCTTACCCAGCGTCTTCGCAAGCGCAGCCCCGAGCTGCGGCGTCCTTACGAGCAGGTCCGAGCCCTTCTTTGTCTTGCGGATCTCGAAGTTCGGCAACCCGTCGCCGATGAAAGAAGCCATGTGGAAGAGGGCGCGCATCTTCACGCCGGTCACGCTGAAGGGCACCACCGACGGCGAGTGGTTGTGCACCACCGCGATCAGGTCGGATCGTGCGCGGTAGATCTCGCTGTGGATGAAGCGCTCGTTGACCGAGTCGCGCCCGCGCGCGTCCAGGGCTTGGGCATCGAGGTCATATTCCAGGATGTCCTCGCGCTGCACCGTTTCCGGGGCGATCGCGCGCGCGAGGAAGAAGCGCTTCGGGTCGTCGGGCGAGCGGATGCTGACATGGCCATACGCATCGATCACGCCGTGCTCGGCCAGGATTCGGTTTGCCGCGACCAGGTCGTCGAGCAGCTCTTCGTTCATCGCTCCCTTAGGCGAAGTGTGGCGCAGAACCACGCCGTCGCGGGGAGCAGGTTCGAAACTCCCATACGGTGTGCCGCGCGGTCAATCGGCCTTTATTCCCGCCGCATTCACCACCCGCGCCCAGCGCTCAAGTTCGCGCTCGACGAGCTCGCCCAGGCGTTCGGGCGGGCCTCCGACCGTGGTCATTCCCTGCCGGGAGAGCAGCTCCCGAAGAGCGGGGTCGGCGAGCAGGGAGTTCAGGTCGGCGTTGATCCTCGCGACCACGCCGGCGGGCGTTCCCGCGGGCGCGAACGCACCGTACCAGGTCTCGATTTGCAGCTCCGGTAGCCCTTGTTCCTTAAGGGTCGGAACCTGGGTGAACGCCTGCGAGCGTTCGGCGCTCAGCACCGCGAGCGCGCGCAGCTGCCCGTTTAGCACTTGCGGCTGCGCGGTCTGCACCGCAGCGATCGTGGCTTGCACATGCCCGCCCACGACATCGCTCACGGCTCCAGCGGCTGTCTTGTACGGCACGTGCACGAGGTCGATACCGAGCTCGAGCTTGAGTAGCTCCATCGCGAGGTGCTGCGGCCCGCCGTTTCCGGGCGACGAGTAGTGCAGCTTGCCGGGCTCGCGCTTGGTGAGCTCGATGAACTCGCGCATCGAGCTTGCCGGAAGCTTCGGGTTGACCACGAAAACGAGGCCGCTGGTCGCGACCAGCGCGACGGGCACAAAACTCTTTACCGGGTCGAACGGCACTTTGCTGAGCGCGGGCGCAGTCCCGAACGACGTGGCGACGAAAAGAAGGGTGTGGCCGTCGGGAGGACTCTTCGCCACGAACGCGGCCCCGATGCTGCCGGTGGCCCCCGGCTTATTCTCCGTCACCACGCCGGTTTTCCAGCGCTCGGAGAGGCGCGCGCCGAGCAGGCGGGCAAGAATGTCCGCGCCGGTACCTTGCGTGTAGGGGACGATGAGGTGAACGGTATGGGAGGGAAACTCCTGAGCCGAAGCGATTCCGAACGCGAACGCCGCAGCGATCGCAACGATTGCCCTCATGCGCAAAATTATAATCAGCGGATCGATACGGAAGCCCTCATCGTCGGCGCAGGTCCGGTCGGGCTCGTCCTCGCCATCGACCTCGGCCAGAGGGGCGTGCGCTGTACGCTCATCGAGCGCAAGCCAGAGCCGCAGTTCCTTCCGAAGATGGAGCGCTGTAACGCGCGCACCATGGAAATCTTCCGCCGCATGCGCATCGCGACGCTCGTGCGCGCCGCCGGCCTGCGCGCCGACGTGCCGATGGACGTCTACATCGTCCGCGCGATGAACACGCCTCCGCTCGTACACCATCCTTATCCGTCGGTCGCCGGGGCGCGGCGCCAGATCGACGCGTGCACGGACGGCTCCCTGCCGCTCGAACCTTACCAGCTTATCTCGCAGTACACGCTGGAGCCGCTTCTCAAGTCAGTCGCGGAAAAGCTGCCGAGTGTGACCGTCCGCTACGGCTGCGAGTTTCTATCTTTCAATCAGGACGCCATGGGCGTCGTTACGCACACATCCTCGGGCACGATTACCTCCAAGTACCTGGTCGGCTGCGACGGCGGCGCAAGCGCGGTGCGCCAACAACTCGGCATCGGACTGAGCGGCGAGGGCGATCTGCTGCGGCTGCGGCAAGGTCTCTTCCGCTGCGACGAGTTGTTCGACCGCATCCCGATCAACGGTGGACCGGGACACGGGCGTCACTACCATGTCGCCGACGACCGCTCCACCTTCCTCATCATGCAGGACTCGACGCGCCACTGGACGCTGCACGCCGTGCTCGACGAGGACGCGGCGATGGCGCCGCAGTTCGAACGCACGATCGGCGTGCGGGTGAAATACGAGATGCTTTACGTCGGCGAGTGGAAGCAGAACCTGCTGCTGGCGGACCACTACGGGAGTGGCCGCGTGTTCCTCGCCGGCGATGCGGTGCACCTCGTCATCCCGACCGGCGGCCTCGGCATGAACAGCGGCGTCGGCGACGCCGTCGACCTCGGCTGGAAGCTCGCTGCGACGCTGCAGGGCTGGGGCGGACCGAAGCTTCTCGCTTCGTACCAGGCCGAGCGCCGGCCGATCGGCGCGCGCAACGTCGCGGCTTCGCGCTATGCCTCGCTCGGTCGGCGCAAATGGCGCGCGCTGTGGCGTGATCTCGACGAGCTCGTCCGGGTGGCCGAGGTCGAGCAGCGCAAGTCGAACGAGATGATCGGCGCCGAGCTCGGCTACCGCTACGCCGGCTCGCCGATCATCGCCGACGAATCGGGCGGACCCGAGGACGACTTTCGACGCTACGTGCCAACCACTTCGCCCGGCGCGCGCCTACCGCATGTGTGGCTTGACGGCCACGTGGCCATCCAAGACCGTATCCCGCAGGGCTATGCGCTGCTAAAGCTCGGAGGCTGCGACGCTGATATGTCTGGCTTGCAGACCGCGATGAATGCGTTGGGCGCGCCCTTCCACAGGCTCGAGATCCCGGACGCAATCGCGCGCGACATCTACGGCTATGACCTCATCCTGCTGCGGCCCGACCTGCACGTCGCCTGGCGCGGCAACCGGCCGTCGCCCGATCCCGCGCGGCTTGCACGGGTAGTGACCGGCCATTCGGGATAACCAAGGAACGCAATGACAACCCGCCGTAGAGTCTGGTCCAGGTCGCTCGCCGCATCAGTGTCCTGCCAAGTGGTTCCACTTCGGCAGCAGCACGATGCTGTTCGGGTTGTAGCCCTTGTTCTTCAGTGTGTCCACGCTGCCGATGACCTTCTGCTCCTTGAGGTCGATGATCGTGATCGACCCGTCGCTCATGCCCGGAAGGTTAAGAAGCGCGTTCTGCACGAAGGCGTAGCGCCAGTCCTTGGTGAACGCCACGTGATGCGCGCCCTCGGCGGCGGGGATCGACTTGACCAGCTTCGGTTTCCCGGGGCCGGCCTTGAGGTCGAAGATATGCAGATGCCCGGGCTTGGCGGTGGTGACGTACATCAGGTCGGACTTCGGGCTGAAGTACATCTCGAGCGCCACGCCGGCCTTCTGCGCTGAGAAGTCGTGCGCCAGGGCGACGTCGAAGCTCTTCTTTTGGGCGTTCCAGGTTGCGGTCCAGAGAGCGCCGCCGTACATGTTGGTGACATAGGCCACTGGCGTCTTCGCACCGGGCACGAACAGGACCTCGACCGGCGCTTCGCCCGCCGGAGAAGTTTTCTTCGAGAGCTTGTAACTTTCCAGCACCTTGCCGGTGCTCACCTCGATCGCAGTGATGGTCTCGCCCGCATCGCCTAGGTCGCTCGCGCGCACCGTGCTGGTCACCAGGATGCGGTCGATGCCGTCGTGGATCGCGATGCCGTGCGGATAAGGCTTGGAGAGCTTGATAGTCCTGATCGGCTTGTCGGCCTGCACGTCGCCCTCAATCATCGCCTGGCTTCCCATGCAGGTGAGGAACCAGCGGCGATTGTCCTGAGAAAACACGACGTCCTCTCCCACCTGGCAGTCTGGCACCGCGATAGTCTTGATCGCGAGCGGCTGCTTTTGCATGTCGATCACGCGCAGCTCAGGCTTGCCGAGCGCGGTGATGTAAGCCTTGGTCTGGTCACGGTTGTAGAAGATGTGGTGGGCAACGAGATCGCTGGGCAGCTCGAGATCCTGAACGATCTCGCCGAAGGCCTTCGATTTCGGGTCGACGTCGATGACCGCGATGCCTTCTTTGCGCGCGGGCGCCGCGATCGGCGTCTTGAGCACTTTCAAGGACTCGGCGGACTTGGTCTCATAATTCACCATCGCATGGATTTGCGCGGATACGAGCGACGGCAAGAGCGCAAGCGCGGCGCCTGCGAGCATTGCACGGATGATCGACATTGGATAACCCTCCTCTTTGGGGGATGATACCCCGGGCCGAGCTCTTGCGAGCGCCCTTGTTCGCAGCCGCGCTCGTTTTCCCCGCCCTCGCGCACGCGCACGGCTTCGGCACACGGTACGAGTTGCCGCTACCTCTCGCCGTCTATCTCTCGAGCGCCGGCCTCACCATCATCTTGTCGTTCCTCGCCATGGCGTGGTTTTCCCGCCGCGCCGTCGCGGTCGGCGAAGGCTTTCGATTGGATGTGCTGGCCACGCTGCCAGGCCGGGTGCTCGCGTCGGCCGCGACGCTCTTCATGCTGCGGCTCACAGCCGTTGCACTGTTCGTGCTCGTCGTCTGCGCCGGGCTGCTCGGTACGCAGAGCCCGCTCAAGAACATCGCGCCCGCGTTCGTCTGGGCGTTGTGGTGGGTCGGCATGACTTACATATCCGCTCTCGCTGGCGACCTGTGGGCATTGTTGAATCCGCTCGACACCCTATACCGTTGGGCCGAGGCGGCATATACGCGCCTGCGCCCGGGCCGGCGCCTGTCGCTCGATCTGCTGTACCCGCAGTGGGCAGGCATGTGGCCAGCGGCGGTGCTGTTTCTCGTCTTCGTCTGGATGGAGCTCGTCTGGGAAGGCGCTGACCGGCCGGCGAGCCTGTCTCTTGCCATGATCACCTACGCCGCGCTCACGTGGAGCGGCATGCTGCTTTTCGGCAGGCGCGAATGGCTGCGCCGCGGCGAGGTGTTCTCGATCGTGTTCGGCCTGCTCGCCCGTTTCTCGCCGACGCAGGTACGCGAGGTCGACGGGAGGTGGGAGTGGAAGCTGCGTCCCTACGCAGTCGGTCTGCTGGCGCGCGAGCCGGCGGACGCATCGGAAGTGGCGCTGGTCGTGTTCATGCTCGCCGCCGTCACCTTCGACGGTCTGCGCGAGACGCCGTTGTGGGCAGCCACGCACCTCGGCGAGACGACGGGGCTGCTCGGCGCGGCGCTGCTCATGCTTGCGGCCTACCTGCTGGTATGCGGGGCCATGGTCCTTCTGGGTGAAAAGCTGCAGACCTGGCGCAGAACGGCGGGACTCTTCATCTTTACCCTCATTCCTATCGCCATCGCCTACCACCTCGCTCACTACCTTTCTTTCCTGGTGACCATCCTGCAATACTTGATTCCTCTGGCCTCCGATCCGCTTGGCCGCGGCTGGGATCTCTTCGGCGGCGCGACGCATTTCGTGAGGCCGGGAATCGTGGACGCGAAAACGGTGTGGTATGTCGCCGTGCCGGCGATCGTGATAGCCCACGTGCTCGCCGTGTGCATCGCGCACCTGCTCGCGCTGCGCGAATTCCCCGGCCGGCGTGCGGCGTTGCGCAGCCAATACCCCATGGTCGCGCTGATGATCGCCTATACGATGAGCAGCTTGTGGATCATCGCCCAGCCCATCGTGACGGAGCGTTGAAGTAGACTTCTGCGGGCGAGGAGGCCGACATGTTTCTGACGAACTGCTGGTACGTCGCCGCGTGGGACCACGAGCTCATCGACGGCGGGCTGCTCGCGCGCATCATCCTTGAGAAGCCCGTAGTGCTTTACCGGGGAGATAGCGGGCGGGTCGTGGCGCTGGACGACCGCTGCTGTCATCGCGGCGCGAGGCTGTCGAATGGCAGGCGCGAGGGCGACGACGTGCGCTGCATGTACCACGGCCTGAAGTTCGATCCAAGCGGCAAGTGCATCCAGATCCCGGGGCAGGACAACATCCCGCCGAAGCTCGGCGTGCGCAGCTTCCCGATCGTCGAGCGCGATCACCTCGTGTGGATCTGGATGGGCGATCCGGCCAAGGCCGATCCGGCGAAGATCCTCGACTTTCCGTACCTGCGCGATTCCCGCTGGCGCGGCAAGCCCGACTATATGCACTACAACGCGAATTACCTCCTCATCGTGGACAACCTCTCGGACTTCGCGCACCTCGCGTTCGTGCACACGAAGACGCTGGGCGGCTCGGAGGAGTACGCCTACAAATCGAAGCCCACCGCCATCGAGCGCCTCGACGACGGCTTCCGCGTCGAGCGCTGGCACATGGATGCGCCGACGCCGCCCTACCACAGGAAAGTGTCGCCGAAGCCCGAGCGCGTCGACCGCAGG
>DASTPE010000125.1:0-10667 GCA_035762345.1 Burkholderiales bacterium | reverse complement strand
GCGGCTGCGATCGCTCAGCCCCTGTACGCCGCAATCCTTGTAGCGCTGAAAGATCTTGTAGCCGGTCTTGCGCGAGATATCGAACTCGCGGCACAGCGCGGCCATCTTCTCGCCCTCGAGCAATCTCGCCACAAACCGAAGCCGTTCATCCATCTTGTAACACTCCCGCCAGGGCACTTTGCGCTCCCGCAAAGTGCAGAAGTGTTACCCATGTCTCCGGAATGAACTGTTACCCTTCTCTCGGGAAGGGCATTCGTGTGCGGCCCGGACACATAAAGTAAGTAGTAGGGCCAGCCACATACATCTCTCGGTCGGTGTTTGATCGGTTTGTTAATCGCAACAGGGCGTATGCAACGATACCCATACGCTCGCCTCAGGGTGCGGCCGTGAGCTCCGGAAATAAAAAAGGCCCTTTTAGAAGGGCCTTTTTTTGGTCCGGCCTTGCTGGCCCGGCCTACTCCTACTTCTTGAGCGCGGCGGCGAAGAACTTGTCCGCCTCCGCCTTGGACTCCTTGTCGACCTTGGCGTTATAGGCGAGCGGCAGGTTGAACTTCTTGCCCGCTTCGGTCGCCTCCGGGTTGGTGAAGGCGTGAACTGCGCCGGGGTAATTGATGAACTTATAGTCCACCTTCGCCGCCTCCATGTCCTTCTTGAAGGCCTCGATCTGGTCGGGCTTCACAAACGGATCGTCGGCGCCGTTGAGCACCAGGACCTTGGCCTTCACCGCGTTCGACGTAGGCTTGTACCCCCCCAGGCTCGCATGGAACGCAGCGACGGCGGCGAGGTCGGCCCCGGCACGCGCGATGTTCAGCACTACCGCGCCGCCCATGCAATAACCGGAGGCACCTAACCTCTCGCCGTCCACGCTCGGATGCTTTGCAAGCTGCGCGCGCGCCGCGTTGAAGCGGGATTGCACCGCCACGGGATCGCCCATCAGCGACTTCATCAGGGCGCCCGCATCCTTGGGGTTGTCGGCGCTCTTGGCGTCGCCGTACAGGTCGGCGATAAAGACTGTGTACCCCTGACTGGCGAAACGCCGCGCTTCGTTGTGCATATGCTTGGTGATGCCCCACCACTCGTGCGCTAGCACGATACCGGGACGCTTGCTCTTGACTGCGTCGTCGTAAACGACAAACCCTTTCATGGTCGTGGCGCCGTCGCTGTACGTGACCGGCTCTTCCTTCACCGCCGCTGCCGCGCTTCCGACAACAACGCCTAAGGCCGCACCAATCAGCCAATTTCGCATGGGTACCTCCTTGGACAATGCTTCATTAACGCTCGGCGAGCCGCGCCTATTCCCCGCCCGCGGTCAACTCCCGGTGGCGATAGCAGCCGACGAGGTGGTCGTTGACGATGCCGGTCGCCTGCATGAAGGCGTAGCAGATCGTCGAGCCGACAAAGCGAAAGCCACGGCGCTTCAAGTCCTTGCTGAGTACATCGGATTCGGCGGTGCGCGCCGGAATCTCCTTGAGATCTCTTCTCGAATTCTGCTGGGGCTTTCCGCCGACGAAGCGCCAGACGTAGCGGTCGAAGGAGCCGAACTCCTTCTGCACCGCGAGGAATGCGCGGGCGTTCGTCACCGCGCTTTCGATCTTCAGCCGGTTGCGCACGATGCCCTCGTTCCTTAGCAGTTTTAGGGTCTGCGATCGGGAAAAGCGCGCAACCTTCTCCGGGTCAAAATTTACAAACGCCCGACGGTAGTTCTGCCGCTTCCTGAGGATCGTCGACCAGCTCAACCCCGCCTGAGCGCCTTCGAGGATCAGAAACTCGAACAGTACCCGGTCGTCGTGCACCGGCACGCCCCACTCCTTGTCGTGGTAGGCGATGTCGAGCTCGCTGGAGGGCCAGTTGCAACGGCTTTTCACTGGGCAATGGCCGGGCGCCGTTTCCACGCCTGCGTTGCCTGCTCGAAAGCATGCGCGATCTGAAGCACGCCGAAATCGTCGCGGTATCGGCCGACAATCTGGATACCGACCGGCAGACCGCCGTCGGTGAAGCCTGCCGGCACCGAAATCGCGGGATGCGTCGTAATGGTGATGAAGTAGCAGCTCTTCATCCAGTCGAGGTAGTTGTGCAGTTTCACCCCGGCAATCTCGCGCGGATATTCCTCATCGACCGAAAAGGGCGGCAGTTGGTTCGTCGGACAGACGAAGAAATCGTACTTTTCGAGGAAAGTGCGCATCCGATGGTAGAGGGCGGTGCGCAATCCTTCGGCACGCGCGATGTCCGGCGCGGAGAGCTTGCGCCCCTCCTCGTAATTCCAGATCACCGTGTCCTTCAGCTTGTCGCGGTGCTCCTTGATCAGCGCGCCGACGCGATGCTGGTAAGTCAGGCCGCGCAGTGCCTCGAATGCCTCGGTCGCGCCCGAAAAATCGGGCTGCGCGTCTTCCACGATGCAGCCCAAGCGCGTGAATACTGAACGATTGTTCTCCAGGACTCTTGTGACTCGCGGATCGACCGGCAAGCCGCCCAGGTCGCGGCTCCAGGCAAGTCTTGTCTTCTTGAACGTTCTCTTTAGAGGCTTCAGGAAAATCGATCCCGGCTCTTGCATGGACGTCGGCGCGCGCCGGTCAGGACCCGCCATCACCGAGAGGAGGAAGGCGGCGTCGGAAACCGTGCGCGCCATCGGCCCGAGCTCGCTCAGGTTGCTCCACGGGTAGGGATGGGGATACGCGGGCACGCGCCCGGTGGAAGGCCGGAAGCCGATCACGTTGCAGAAGCTGCCCGGGTTCCTGAGCGAAGCGGCGAAGTCGCCGCCATCGGCGAAAGGGAGCATGCCGCAGGCGACCGCGGCCGCGGCGCCACCGGAGGAGCCGCCGCAGGTTTTCGATAAATCGTACGGGTTCCGCGTGGCGCCGAATACCTTGTTGAAGGTCTGCGAGCCGGCGCCGAACTCGGGCGTGTTGGTCTTGCCGATGAGGATCGCGCCCGCCGCTTTCAACCGCTCGGCGAGGATGTGATCCTCGGCGGGCACGTGATCCTTGTAGACCAGCGAACCCCAGGTGGTGCGCACGCCTTTCGTGGCGATCACGTCCTTGATGGCGATCGGAAGTCCACCGAAAGGGAGCGCCTCGCGCCTCCTGTCAAATTGCTTGGCTTGCTGGAGAGCTTGCTCGGGGAGGAACGTGACGATGGCGTTCACTTTGGGGTTAATGCGCTCTATCCGCGCGATGAACGCCCTTACCACGTCGGTGGCGGAGAGCTGGCGCGAGCGGATCCGGCGCGCCAGGACGCGCGCCGGGGTGAAGCAGATGTCTTCGCTCAACAACCCGCCGTGCAGCGGCCGTTGCCGTCGAACTCCATCGTCCGGCCGCTGAGCGGTACGTGCACCGGCATCTTGGCGGCTTTCTGGAACGCCGCGGTGCGGCTCGTTTCCACCACCTTGCCGTCCACGGTCGCTGGCTCGTTGGCGTGCGAGGCAATCACCGAGTTCGGGCGCACCAGGTCGTTCACGACGTAGGCCGCCTCGGTCGGGCCCGTCGTGAACGGGAAGCCGCCGATGTTCATCACCACCAAGTTCGCCTTGTAATGACCGCGCACTACGAGGTCTTGCTCTGCGGTAATGCCGGTGTCGCCCGAGAGGTAGGCGGTGAGGCCGTTCGAGAAGCGCAGCACGAAACCTCCCGGAGGACCGACATAGGCGGTGAGTCCGGCGGTGTTGAGCGCCTGCGCCTGCTCCTTGGGCAGGAAAACCGGCGGCAGGCCGTTCGCGTGCACCGCCGGTACGCTCGCCACCATCACCTTGCCGACCATGGTTTGCGCGCCGAAGCGCACCAGGCGCACAAGCTTGGCTGGGTCGCCGCCGAGCGACTTCACCTTGGCTTGGAAGAACGTGTGCATCTCGCCGCCGACGATCATCGGCGCCTGTTTAGCGAGCGCAATGTTCACGAAGTTCGAGTTCGGCGTGACGTCGACCGAGAACTGCGGCTTGCCGCAAGTGCCGGCATTCGGGGAGGGCGGAATCAGATCGCCCAGATGGTCGAGGTGGACGTGGCTCAGGAGCACCGCGTCGATCCTGCCGAGCCGCTCGTCGTTCGGGCCGCGCACGGTGCGGCCTGGGTCGTACAGGACGCGGGTGCCGTCCGGATCCTCGAAGACAAGCGCGCGGTCGAGCGGACAGAACTCGCCGGCGTGACTGCCGAGCGGAGTGATTTTCACTTTCGGGGCCTGGGGGTCCGGCAACAGGCCGGCGCAGCCGGCGAGCGCGAGGCTCGCGGCCGCGATAACTAGCTTTTTCATCGTGTGCTCCTCCTCTGGAGCGCGATGTTACAGCAGCACGATGTCGAACTGCTCCTGGGTGTAGCTCGTTTCGACCTGCACCGAGACCGGTCGGCCGATGAAGTCCTGCAGCATGGCGAGCGAGGCGGACTCGTCCTCGAGCAGCAGATCGATCACGGGCTGGGCCGCGATGACCCTGAACTCGCGGGCGTTGAAGGTACGCGCCTCGCGCACGATCTCGCGCAGGATGTCGTAGCAGACGGTATGCACGGTGCGCACTTCGCCGCGGCCGGCGCAGGTCGGGCAGGGCTCGCACAGCACGTGCGCAAGCGATTCGCGCGTGCGCTTGCGCGTCATTTCGACCAGCCCGAGTGCGGTGAAGCCGTTCAGCGTGATGCGCGTGCGGTCGCGCGCAAGGGCGCGGCGCAGCTCATCGAGCACGGCGTTCCTGTGCTCGATGCTGTCCATGTCGATGAAGTCGATGATGATGATGCCGCCGAGGTTGCGCAGCCGCAGCTGCCGCGCGATGGCCTGCGCCGCCTCCAAGTTGGTCTTGAACACCGTGTCGTCGAAATTGCGGCTGCCGACGAAGCCGCCGGTGTTCACGTCGATGGTGGTCATCGCCTCGGTCTGGTCGATGATCAGGTAGCCGCCCGACTTGAGGTCGACGCGACGCGACAGCGCGCGCTCGATCTCGGGCTCGACGTTGTGCAGCTCGAACAGTGGCCGCTCGCCGGTATAGTGCTCGAGGCGCGCGTGCACTTGCGGCATGTAGCGCTCGGCGAACGCGGTGAGCTTCTGGAAGTTCTCGCGCGAATCGACCACCACACGCGCGGTGGCCGCCGTCACCATGTCGCGCAGTACGCGCTGTGCGAGCGACAGATCCTGGTAGATGAGCTTCGGCGGCTCGGCGCCAAGCGAGCGCTCGCCGACCGCCTTCCACAGCTCGCGCAGGTACGCGAGGTCCGCGCGCAGCTCCTCCTCCCCGGCTGCCTCGGCCAGCGTGCGCACGATGAATCCGCCTTTCTCGTCCGCGGGCACGAGCTCCTTCAGCCGCTCGCGCAGCGCGGCGCGGCCACCCTCGTCCTCGATGCGCTGCGAGATGCCGATGTGCGGGTCGTGCGGCAGATAGACGAGCAGCCGCCCGGCAATCGACAGCTGGGTCGAGAGGCGCGCGCCTTTCGAGCCGATCGGGTCCTTCACCACCTGCACGAGCACCGGCTCGCCCTCGCTTAGGATCTTCTCGATCGGCCGGTCACGGCGGTCCCAGATGTCGGCGACGTGCAGGAACGCGGCGCGCTCCAAGCCGATTTCGACGAAGGCGGACTGCATCCCGGGCAGCACCCGCGCCACGCGGCCGACGTAGATGTTGCCGACCAGCCCGCGGCTCGCAGTGCGCTCGATCAGCAGTTCCTGTACCACCCCCGCCGTGGTGATGGCCACCCGGGTCTCCTGCGGCGTGATGTTAATGAGGATTTCTTCCACGCAGCTTATCGAGCAGGAGGCTGGTTTCGTACAGCGGCAGGCCCATCACTCCCGAGTAACTGCCCCGCAGCTCGATGATGAAGCGCGCGGCGCGACCCTGAATCGCGTAGGCGCCCGCCTTGTCGTCCCCTTCGCCGCTCGCGACGTACTGCGCGATTTCCTCGGCCGACATCTTCGTGAGAAGCACTTCCGAAATGGAAAGCGCGAACTCGAGCTGGTTATCGTGCTTAAGCGCGACTCCGGTAAGCACTTCATGGCGCTCGCCCGAAAGCACGGCCAGCATCTCCGCGGCCTCATTGCGGTCCCTCGGTTTGCCGAGAATGCGCCCGCCGAGCGCCACCGTGGTATCGGCGGCGAGCACCGGCGCCTGCGGCAGGTTTCGTTGCAGCATGCGCTTCCAGCCGGCCTCGACTTTGGCGCGAGCCATGCGCTCGACGTACGCGGCCGGCGCCTCGTCTTCAAGCACCGTCTCGTCGACTTCGGGGCGCTCGCCGAGGCGCTCGCGGAAAAGCAGGAGGTGGAAACGTACGCCGATTTGCGAAAGCAACTCGCGCCGCCGCGGGCTGCGGGAGGCAAGGTAGATGCCACGTTCGGGAATCGGGATCATACGCGGTGGTAAGGATGCCGGGTGAGAAGCGTTGCCGCACGGTAAATTTGCTCGACCAGCAACACTTGGGCGAGCGCGTGAGGCAAGGTCAGCGACGACAGGCGCAGAAGCAGCTCCGCGTCCTTTTTCACGTTTTCCTCCAGGCCGTCCGGGCCGCCGATGACGAACGTGGTTTCGGTCGCCAACAGGGTCGCAAACTGCGTTGTTGTCATTTCCTTCCCATGCTCGTCGAGCGCAACGATGCGCGAATTCTTCGGTAATGCCAGGCGCCCGGGCCTCGCCGTCGAGCGCTTGACCTCGTAGCCGCGCGGCATGCGTTCAAGGTATTCGGCGCACGCCGCTTCGGCCCAGGCCGGGAGCCTAGCGCTTACGGCGATGACGTGGAGCCTTGGCACGCAGTTTTACCCTCCGGGGCGCGGTTCTTTTCAGCCGTACGGGCTTACCGCCCCAGATTTCTTCCAAGTTGTAAAAGGTGCGTACCGTGGGATGCATGATATGCACCACCACGTCGCCCAGGTCGACCAGCACCCACTCGCCGCCCGCCTCGCCTTCGACGCCGTAGACCCGGGCGCCGAGCTCGCGCACCCGCTCTTGTACTCGGTCGGAGAGTGCCTTCACCTGGCGGTTCGAGTCCCCGCTCGCGATCACCACGCGCTCGAACATGGAGGGGAGGCGTGCCGTGTTGAACACCAGAATGTCGCGTCCCTTCACGTCCTCGAGCGCCTCGACCACCACGCGCTGCTTCACGCGGATATCCATCAGGCGTATAGGTGCTCCCGCTCGATGTAGCTTGCCACCGCAGGCGGTACGAGCGTCGAGATATCGTCGCCGCGCGCGACGCGCGCGCGCACGTCGCTCGCAGAGATTTTCATCGGCGGCATCGGAATCAGGGGCGCGTCCCCCTTCAGAGAAATCCCGGGCCGTGAGAACACCGCGATTTTCGCGAGCCGCTTCACGTCGTCGGGCCGATGCCACGTGTCGAGCTTGGCGTACTGATCCGCGCCCATCAGGAGCCACAGATCCGTATCGGGTCCGAGCTCCAGGCGCAGCTCCTTCAGCGTATCGAGCGTATAGCCCGAGGCGCCGGGCGCGAGCTCACGCGTGTCGATTTCGTAGCGCGACTCGCCTTCGAGCGCGAGGCGCAGCATCGCCACGCGGTGCTCGCCGCTCGCCACGGCGGGCGTGCGGTAGCGCGGCGAGCCCGTGGGCATGAAAACGATCTTCGCGAGCTTCAAGTGATCGAGCGCTGCGCGCGCCATCGCGAGGTGCGCGTTGTGCACGGGGTCGAAGGTGCCACCCAGGACGCCTGCCTTCAACTCCTCTCCATCAGCTGCGGATCTCGCCGTGACCGAGGACGATGTACTTCTGGGTAGTCAGGCCCTCGAGGCCGACCGGGCCGCGCGCGTGCAGTTTGTCGGTAGAGATGCCGATCTCGGCGCCCAATCCGTACTCGTAACCGTCGGCGAAACGCGTGGAGGCGTTCCACATCACCGAGCTGGAGTCGACCTCGCGCAAAAACCGCTCGGCGCGCGTGCGGTCGCCGGCGACGATGGCGTCGGTGTGCTGCGAACCGTACTTGCAGATGTGCTCGATCGCCTCGTCGAGGCCCTTCACCACTCGGATGGACACGATGGGTGCGAGCCATTCGGTGTAGTAGTCGTTCTCCGTGGCCTTTCTGCCTTTGACGTACTTCAAGGCGGCGGCGTCGGCGCGCATTTCGACGTTCTTCGAAGAAAAAATCTTTCCTATGCGGGGCAGCACCGTTGGCGCGATCCCCTCTGCCACGAGCAGCGCTTCCATGGTGTTGCAGGTGCCGTAGCGCTGGGTCTTGGCGTTGTCGGCGATGCGCACCGCCATCTCGGGATCGGCGCTATCGTCGATGTAGACATGGCACACGCCGTCGAGGTGCTTGATCATCGGGATGCGCGATTCACGCGCGAGCCGCTCGATGAGCTCCTTGCCGCCGCGGGGCACGACGATGTCGATGTGCTCGCGCATGGTGATGAGCTCGCCCACCGCCGTGCGGTCCGTCGTGCCGACGAGCTGAACCGCGGCCTCGGGGAGCCCGGCCGCCTTGAGTCCGGCGCGCACGCACTCGGCGATGGCGCGGTTCGATTCCAGGGCTTCCGAGCCTCCACGCAGGATGCACGCGTTGCCCGCTTTCACGCAGAGCGCCGCTGCGTCCGCGGTGACGTTCGGACGCGACTCGTAGATGATGGCGACCACGCCGATCGGCACCCGCATCTTCGCCACCTCGATACCGCTCGGGCGCATGACGCGCTCGGAAATAGCGCCGACCGGATCAGGCAGCGCCGCCACTTGCTCGACACCGGCGGCCATCTGTTCGACGAGCGCCGGCGTAAGCGTCAGCCGGTCGACGAACGCCGCGTCGGATCCGGCTTTCTTCGTTTTTCTTACATCTTCGGCGTTAGCCCGCAGGACTCTGCCGGACTCGGAACGGATGTCGGCGGCGATGGCCGCCAGGGCGGAGTCCTTCGCCGCGGTGCTCGCGCGCGCGAGCTCGCGCGCCGCGGCGCGCGCCGCGCGGCCCATCTCCTCCATCATCGCGTGCAGGTCGCCATGGGCCTGTTTGTTGCGCTTGAGCTGCATGCGCATCATTGTAATGGCTAAGCATGTCGTGACCGTCGGTACGCGCTCCGGTGCGCACGAACGACGGCTTCCCGGCTTGAGACAGCGAATCAGGAGGCGTGGAGCTCGAGACCCAGCTTCGCGAATTCCTCCCACGGCTCGATCAAGTCAACACCCTTGATCGCACGGTCTACCGCAGCCGCGCGGCGGATCGCCCGCTGGAGCGCAGCGGGCGGATAGCGCCGTGCCTTATCGAGCACCGCTTGCATCGCCTTGTTCACGCGCTCGCCCGTTGTGAGCGCGAAGAGCGCGCTCGACAGCGTGAACAGAACATAGGTCGGTGCCTCCCCTTCGCCGCGCAAGCCGTCCAGCACACGCAAGTAGCGCGCGGTGTCACCGGAAACGAGCGCCTCGGCGGCGACATAGGTGTCGTAGCGTGCAACGTCGGCGACCGCGTCACGCACCGCATCGAGCAAGAGCTCGCCTTCCGGGGCAAGCAGCGCCAGCTTCTGCAGTTCCTGGTGCGCGGCGAGGAGATTGCCTTCGACCCGGTCGGCGAGATAGTCGAGCACCTCGCGCGAGGCACTCTGCTTCTGGTGCGCGAGGCGCCTTTCCAGCCAGCCGGGAAGCGCGGCGCGCGGCACCGACTGGACCTCGACGATGATTCCTGCCTTGTTGAGCGCCAGGAACCAGGGCGCTTCCCACCAGCCGCCGCCGTCGGGGCGCGGCATGGTGATGAGGAGCAGCGCCTCCGGGTTCGGGCGCTCGCACCAGGCGACGATCGCCTCGGAGGCCTGAGTGGGCGGCTTGCCGCTTGCGAGCCTGAGCTCCACCACCTTGCGGCCGCCGAAGAGCGAGAGACTCGCCCCGGCGTGCGCAAGCTCGCTCCAGTCAAAGGAGCGCCCCGGTTCGTAGACCTCCCGCTCGGCGTAGCCCTGCTTGCGCGCCGCCGCCCGCACCGCGTCGGCGGCCTCGAGCACGAGCAGCGGCTCGTCGCCGAGGATGGCGTATACGGGGGCAAGGGTCTTCGCCAGATGACCGGCGAGCTGTTCCCCGCGCAGCCTCATTGCGTGGCCGCGGGCTTCGGCGGCTTCGCGGCGGCGAGCCGGCGCATGATCTGCTGCACCATGTCGGCTTGCATGTCACGGAAAAGGAGCTGCTCCTCGGCTTCCTTCGCCAGGATATCGGCGTCGTTGTAGGTGACATCGCGGGTGAGCTGCACCACGCTCGGCGGCACGTAATTCGCGCCCTTGCCGTCGTGCACGCGGAAGCCTACGCGGTAGCGCAGCTGGAACTCGCGCACCCGGCCGGTGCTGGTGAGCGAGAGAATCTCTTTCTCGCGCGCCTCCTGCGTGAATTCCAACACTGCGTCGGCGACAGCCGGAGTGTCCACGACTTTTGCCCCGGTGCCGGCCTGGATATTGCGCTTCAGATCGAGCCCGATCCCGGTGTTCGCGCCCGGCACGTAGAGCGACTGGAACGGCAGCTCGGCGGTGCCGCGCAGGCGGAACCCGCAGCTCGCGACGGCGAGCGCCAATGCGACGAGGAGGAGGGCTCTAGACGACAAGGTTCACCAACCGTCCCGGCACGACGACGACCTTCTTCACATCCTGCCCGGCGACGAAGCGCTGCACGTTGGGGTTCGCGCGCGCCAGCTCCTCGATCGCCGCGCGGTCGGCAGCCTTCGGCACGCGGATCGACCCGCGCAGCTTGCCGTTCACCTGCACCACCAGCTCGATCTCGTCCTGCTCGAGCGCCGCGGCATCGG
>DASTPE010000124.1:0-53626 GCA_035762345.1 Burkholderiales bacterium | reverse complement strand
GGCGCTCGGCAGCCTCTATGCCGACAAATACGGCATGGAGGTCTTCATGATGCGCATCGGCAACGTCAACCCGGTGCCGATCGACAAGCGGCGGCTCTCGATCTGGTTCAGCCCGCGCGATCTCGCGCAGCTCGTGTCCATCGGAATCGAGCATCCCGACATCAAGTTTGAGATCGTGTACGGCATCTCAAGGAACAAGCGCGCCTGGTACGACAACTCGAACGCGTTCCGGCTGGGCTATCGCCCGCAGGACGACTCCGAGATCTTCGCGCAGGAAGTGCTGCAGAAAGAGAAGCCCTCGACCGACGACATCGCCGAGACCCACCAGGGCGGGATTTTTTGCACCGCCGAGGAAGTGCCGAATCCGGCTGCGCCGAAGAAACAAGCCGCGAAGAAAGGCAAGAAGAAATGAAGATCCGGGTGCCGAAGGGCGCGTGCGACACGCACATGCATTTCTACGACGGCGCTGCCGCGGCTCCGGGCACGCCGAACCCCGGCACCTTCACGGTACCCATGTACCGCGAGCTGCAGCAACGCCTGGGGCTCGAGCGCGTGATCGTGGTACAGCCGAATGCCTACAAGGACGATAACAGGGTGACTTTGGTTTCCATCAGAGCCCTGGGAAAGGCGGCGAAAGGCGTAGCGGTAGTGAAGCCAAGCGTCAGCGATGCGGAGCTTGATAGGCTCACCAAGGCGGGCATTTGCGCGGTGCGCATCATGACCCTGCACGGCGGCACGCTCGGCTTCGACGTCATGGACGAAGTGATGGCCCGCGTGCACCCGTTCGGCTGGCACGCCAACATCCAGCTCGATGGGCGCGAGCTTCCCAAGTACGAGGCGCAGATCAAGCGCCTGCCCGGCAAGTTCGTCATCGACCATACGGGGAAATTTCTCGAGCCTGTCGTTGTCGACTCTGAGCCTTTCCGTTCTTTGTTGAATCTCGTGGAAACCGCCAGGTGCTGGGTGAAGCTTTCGGCGCCTTACGAGACGTCGAAAACCGGCGGGCCGAAATTCCAGGACGTCGGCAGGCTGGCGAAAGCGCTGGTAAGGAAGGCGCCCGAGCGCATGCTTTGGGCGTCGAACTGGCCGCATCCTTCCGTACCGAAGGAGAAGCGGCCGGCAGACGAGGACTTGCTCGACTTGCTGCTCGACTGGGCGCCGGTCGAGGAAACGCGAAAGAAGATCCTCGTCGACAACCCGGCCGAGCTCTACGGTTTCCAGTGATTCGCGTCGGCATCGCCGGCCTCGGCATGGCGGTAACCCCGCACGCCAAGAGCCTGCTCGACCTCAAGGACCGCGTGCAGGTCGCCTACGCCTTCAGCCCATCGGCGGAGCGAAGGCGTAAGTTCGCCGAGCGCTTTCCTTTTCCGCAGTGCGACCGGCTCGAGACCATCCTCGAGGACCGTGCGGTCGACGCGGTGCTCGTGCTCACGCCGCCCAACACGCACCTCGACATCGTTGAGCGCTGTGCCGCTGCCGGGAAGCACGTGCTTCTGGAAAAGCCGCTCGAGGTTTACACCGCAAAGGCGGAGCAACTCGTCAAGAAGGCATCCCATGTGAAGCTGGGCGTGGTCCTGCAACACCGGTTTCGCCCCGCAGCCGAACAATTGAGGCAACGGCTGAACAGCTTGGGCAAGCTCGTGTCTGCCTCGGCAGCGATCCCTAACTGGCGTCCGCAGACTTACTACGACCAGCCGGGGCGCGGCACGCGCTGGCGCGACGGCGGGGGCGTGCTCCTTACGCAGGCTATTCACACCCTGGATCTTTTTCTTTCCTACACCGGCGAGCCGGCGGAAGTGAAAGGCTTTTTCGCCACCACGCCGGTTCATCGAATGGAAACCGAGGATCTGGCGGTCGCAGCCGTGCGCTTTGAAAGCGGCGCTATCGGCACCGTGCACGCCACGACCGCCGCTTATCCGGGCTTTCCCGAGCGCATCGAGCTGATCGGCACCCGCGGCACTGCTCGGCTCGAAGGCACTTCGTTGAACGTGCAAATTCAAGACCAACCGACTTTTTCTTTTTCTTCTGAATCTGGTGCGGGCGGCACCGGGGCGGATCCGATGGCGTTTCCGCACGACTGGCATCGCGGCGTGCTGGCGGACTTCCTGGATGCGATCGACAAGAATCGCGAGCCGCGCGTAAGCGGCGCGGAGGCGCTCAAGGTTCACCGCTTCATCGACAAAATTCTGCAATCAGCCGGTTGATGTGCTCCGGCGCCTCGAGCTGAGCGAAATGCCCCAGGCCGGCGACGATTTCCGTCCGTACGCCGGGGACTTTTTCTTTCAGGAGCTCCAGGTAAGGCGATGTCTGTCCGCGCTGTAATGGCGCGCGCTCGCCTTGCACGTTGCGCGAGGTACTCTGGATGGCGAGCACGGGCGCGCGTACGGCGGCGAGTGCGGGCTCGAGCGTCGCCGCGTCCCATCGCGCGAGGCGCGGCCACAACGCAGCGCCGATCTCGGCGCTTTGACGCACCGCGCGCTGGACGAGGCGCTCGGATGCCGGGGTGGACTTGAAGAACATCTGCCGGAAGAGCTCTTCGGCCCAAGCCTTGTAGCCGTTCTTGTCAATCTGCGTACGCGCAGCCGCCTCGGCGGCGTCGGGGTCGCCGCTTCCGACGCGGCTGCCATCGATTAGCACGATGCCGGCCACGCGCTCCGGCGCGATGCGGTTTGCTTCGAGTACGACGCGGCATCCCATGCTGTGGCCGATCAAGATGAACGGCGGTAGCTCGAGGTTGTTGGCGAGGGCAATGACGTCTCCGCCGAAATGTTCAATGGAACACTCCTGCGGCCGGCCCGGGGTCTTGCCGTGGCCGCGCAGGTCGCACGCCACGACCTCATGCGTTTGGGAAAAGAAACGAACTTGGTGATGCCAATCTTCGTGGCTGCAGAGAAAGCCGTGCACGAAGACCAGGGGCGGGGCGCCCTGCCCCTGGTGCACGAAGTGCAGGCCTACTCCTCGGCGCTGGCGGCGGGCTTGTGCGCAGCGACGAGCTTTTGCTGCAGCTGAGGCGGCGCCGGATCGTAGTGGCTGAACTCCAGGCTATACGAGCCGTGGCCGGCGGTGAGCGATTTCAACCGTGCCGGGAAGTGCTCGAGCTCGGATAATGGCGCCTGCGCGGTGATCTGCACCAGCCCCGGCCGCGGCGAATCGGATCCTTTGATTTGTCCGCGGTGACCGGAGAGCTCGCCCGCGATGTCTCCTATGCGATCTTCCGGCGCGACGATCTCGACGTTGACGATCGGCTCGAGCACGATCGGCCGCGCCTTGGCGAGCGCGTCGAGGAACGCCTTGCGCCCAGCGGACTGGAACGCGACGTCTTTGGAATCGACCGGGTGGCTCTTGCCGTCGTATACGATCACGCGCACGTCCTGCAACGGATAGCCGGCGAGGAACCCCGAGTCGAGCACCGCCCGCACCCCTTTCTCCACCGACGGGATGAACTGGTTCGGGATTGCGCCGCCCTTTACGCTGTCAACGAACTCGAAGCCCTTACCGCGTGGCAGGGGCTCGACCTTGAGGAACACCTCGCCGAACTGCCCGGCGCCGCCGGTCTGCTTCTTGTGGCGGCTGTGGCCCTCAGCCCTGGCGGCGATGGTCTCGCGGTACGGGATCGACGGCGGCCGCGTATCCAGGTCGAGCTTGTACTGCGAGGACATCTTCTCCAGCACCGCCTTGAGGTGCATCTCGCCCAGTCCCCGCATCACAGTCTCGTTCGCCTGCGAGTTGTGCTCGATGCGGAAGCACGGGTCCTCCGCGAGGACCTTATGAAGCACATCGGACACCTTCTGCTCGTCGCCGCGTTTCTTCGGCTGCACAGCGAGGCCGAACACCGGCGTCGGCAGCTCGAGGGGCCTGGCGTGCACGTGCGCGTCCTCGGCCGAGTCATGCAGGATGTGGTCGAACTGGATGTCGTCGATCTTGGCGATGGCGCAGATGTCGCCAGGGATCGCTTCGTGCACCTCCACCTGCTGTTTTCCGCGCAGCAGGTACAGATGCCCGGCCTTGATCGGCTTGCGTCCTTCTCCGATATAGAGCTGTGTCCCCGCGGTGAGCCGGCCCTGGTGCACGCGGAACACCGCAACGCGGCCGATGTATGGGTCGATCTCGATCTTGAACACGTGCGCGAGCGCGTGCTTGCCGGGATCGGGCACGGGCTGCAGATCGGTGCCCTGGCCGTTGCCCGCTTTGGTGACGACATAGGAAGGCGGGTTGCCCTCGGTGGGGTTCGGCAAGAGCTTCACGATCACGTCGAGCAGCTCGCTCACGCCGGCGCCGGTCTTCGCGGAAGTAAACAGCACCGGGATGAGATGACCCTCGCGCAGCGCGCGCTCGAGCGGCTCATGCAGCTCCTCGGGGCTCACTTCGCCTTTCTCTAGGTATTGCTCCATCAGCTTCTCGTCGACTTCCACGACCTGATCGACGAGCTTCCGATGCGCTTCCTCGACGGAGGAGAAATCGGCCTCACCCGACGGTGCGAAGAAGCAGTCCGAGACTTTCGAACGGTCGCTCGCCGGCAGGTTGAGCGGCAGGCATTCCTTGCCGAACGCCTGCTGGATACGCTCAAGAAGCCCCTCGAGATCGACGTTATCCGCGTCGATCTTGTTGACGATGATCAGGCGGTCCAGGCCGCGCTTCGCCGCCCAGTGCAGGAAGCGGCCTGTCATCATCTCGATGCCGTTCTGCGCATTGATGACGATCGCGGCCGTCTCCACCGCAGCAAACGCCGGCAGCGCATGTCCCAGGAAGTCGGGATAGCCCGGCGTGTCGAGCATGTGAATGCGGTGGTCCGCGTCGTCTACCTTTACGTCGAAGCTCGCGACCGCGAGCTTGAGCGAGTGCTGCAGCTGCTTCTCGAGCGGGGTGTAGTCGCAGACGGTAGTGCCGCGCTCTACGCTGCCCGCGGCGGGGATCGCTCCCGCTTTGGCGAGCAGCGCTTCGGCCAGGGTGGTTTTGCCCGCACCCGACTGGCCGACGAGCGCCATCGTCCTTATACGCTTGATCGAATGTGCCACGGGCCTGCCTCCTCTTCCTCGAAATTTATCTTACCGCGGCACATGGCGGGGGGTCGAGACCGCCAGAAAGATCTCCCTCAGGAAAAGCAGCAGGCACACGATGAGCGCCACCATCGCGCAGACGAACATGCCGGCGATGGTGAACGAAAGGTCGGTGCGCACGAACGCGCCGACGAAGGCACCCGCGATCAGCAGCGCGGTGAAGAGCGCTGAAATCACGGCGAAAACAATCGCAAGATAGACAAAGCGGATGCGCCGTGCAATCGTGGCGAGCTCGTCCTGCGCCGAAGGCAGCTCGGCCTGCGACATGGCGGCGAGGTTTTCCTCAAGCTGGCGGCGCCGGTCCACCGCCCGACCGAGGCGCAGGTTGAGCGCGTTGATCACCGTGCCCAGGGCCGTCAGCATGAACACCGGCGCGATCGCGAGCTGGATCGTTCCTGCGATCTCGGGAAGGTGCGGGTCTAACGCCACGCCGCGGAGTCTAGCGCGGCTGCAAGCCTACTTCTTCTTTTCCTTCTTCTCGAGCAGATCGGCGCGCTGCTTCAACGTGTCCTCGAGCTTGGACTTCGGGATGAGAAGGACGTGCTGCGACTGGACCTTCACGCGCTCTGCGTCCTTCGCGTCAGGCTTAACGCCCGCGGCGGTGAATGTCACATAGTAGTTGTCGCCGGCGAGCTTGCCGACCTTGATGGTGTAGGCTGCGCCCTCGAGCGTAGTCGCATCCACGCGGATCGGCTTGTCCAAACCGGTATCGCTCGCGTCGTTGGGCGCGACGTCGGCAAGCTCGAGCAGTTGCAGTGAGTACGACGCTGCGTTTGCCCTGGAGATGTCGAGCTTTTCGCCAGGCTTTGCGCCCGCAAGTTTCCACTGGGCGTTGTCCGCGGCTCGCTCGATGCGCCATCCGGCGCCTCCGGGGTAGCGCACCTCCAGTCGCTTAACCTTCTCCACCTGGAAGGAGCTGCGGTCGATCCATTCCGCCGTCCTGGCGCTGGCCTGCGTGAGCGGGTCGGCGACCAGGTAGGCGGTGCCGGCTTCGTCGGGCAGGACGATAAAGCGAGCGTCCGGTATGGCCTTGTCCGGGTTCTCCACCTCGCGCTTGAAGTGCTTCTTGCCCACGACCAAGATCGCGAGCGGCTTGCCGTCGGCGCCGAGGAATTCGACCCTGGTCCCCGAGGCGTCGAGATTCAGGCGCGCGCGGTCCTTGTCATCGAGCGGCTCGCTCTGGCCGACCTTCAGGCCGATCACTTTGAGCACGAACTCGCGGACCTTGGCGAGATCGGCAGGGAAATCGGCGCGCTCGGCGATCACCCAGCGCTCGTCTTTGCGCTGCACGGTCAGCGTTGCCTTCGGTTCGACGATCTTGATCGCCACGATGTCGGCGGCTTTGAGATCCTTGAAAAGCGTGCGACCGAGCGTGCCGACGTTCTCGGGCCGGCGCGCGCGCTCCTGCTGCTGGTAGAGCAGCGCGCCCCCGCCGAGCACCGCGAGCAGCATCACCAGGATCGTGGCGACGCGGGCGTTCATGTGTACCGTCTGCGGATCAGCGCGACTATCAGTCCGGCAAATGCGACGAGCAGCGGCATAAGCGCGATATTCGCGACCTTGGTCCAGAAGACGAGCGCTTCGGCGTCCTGGCGCAGGTTCTTGCGCAGCTCCTTGAGCGCGAGATTGGTCTCAACGTAGGTCTTCTTGAAGCGCTCGAGCTCAGCCTGCTGCTCAGCGGAAAGAATCTGCGATTTTGCGGCGGCGCCGCCTTGTGCCTTCTGTAACTCCTGCAGCCGCGCCTGGGTCTTCTGCTTTTCTTCCTCCAGCGCCTGGATCCTGCCGAAATACTGCTTCTGCGCCTCGGCTTCGAGCTCGCGGACCACGGTGAGCGGCCTGAACGCGGCCGCGCGGCTCCTGAGCGAGATCAGGTCGTCGCCGGCGGCGAACTGCTCCACCATCCCGAGCGCGAAGGCGAGGTTGCCGTTCGACGGCACCACAACCCTGCGGCCGAACACTTCCTGTACGTCAACCGCGGCGCCGTCGGCCAGCAGGTCGACGTCGGCCACGATGATCACCGAGTTTTCCGGCGATTCGCGCAGCGCCGGGGTGCCCGCCGCGGCGGGCTTCTTGTCGTCTTCCCTCAATCCCTCCGGGAAAGCGGTCTTGAACTTGCCGGTGAGCCGAACCGCGAGGGCCATGGGATTGCCGGAAGGCTTGAAGCTGCGCGTCGCCTCGTCGCCGGACTTCGTGGCGTTCATGCTGTCCACCAGCATCGAGTCGGGCGAGCTTCTGACGAGCTCGGTCGCTTTGAGGTTTTCGGGAAGCTTGAGCTCGAACGCACCTCCGAACGCATACAACAGGGTCTCGATCTGGCCGGTGACGATATCGTCGCGGCTGAAAGCCGTGCGGTTGAGGGAGAGCACGGTGGGCGTGTAGCGCGCCCCGCCGCCGGAGCCGAACACGACATCGGACACCACCTTGCCCGGGTCCATCTGGACGCCCCAGGCCTTGAAGAGCGTCGGCAGATTCGAGCCGGAAGGCATTTGCGGCATACCCGGCATCGTGGGCATCTGGTCGAAATAGGCGTAGGGGTCGACGAACGCGATCAGCTTGCCGCCGCGCATCACGAATTGATCCAGCGCATATTCGGTCGCGGGCTGCACGTCGCGCGGGTGGATGACAAGAAGCGCGTTCAGGTCCTTGTCGATCTCCTTCGCGGTGAGCGGCACTTCCTTCACCTCGAACTCGCGCTTGAGCTCGCTCGCGAGCACCCAGGGCTCGGAGGACTGGCGCGTGAACGGATTGAAGCGCTCGCCGAGCACCGGCAGCCCGGCCATGAGGCCGATCTTCGGCCGCTCGGCTGTGCCGACGCGCGCGATCGCGCGCACGAGGTCGTACTCAAGCAGGCGCTCGCGCTGCGGCGAGATCGTCGGGATCGACTGCTTGCGGTCGAGCTGGGTGACCGCGACGCCGAGGTAGAACTGCTCGCCGGTGAAAAGCTGCTGCGGCTCGATGCCGTCCAGCTGTGCCGCGTCCTCCTCCTCCGAGTCGGGCTTCGGGTTATAGCGCTCGACGATCAGGTTGGACCCCGCGACGCTCTTGAACTCGCGCACCAGGTCTTCCACCCGCTGTGTAAAGCCCCGCAGCTGTACCGGCACGCTCTCGCCCTGAGAGATGTAGAGCCTGAGCTTTACCGGGGACTGCAGGTTCCCCAGGATCTTCCGCGTGCCCTGGGAGAGCGTGTAGAGGTCGCCTTCAGTGAGGTCGGCGCGCACTGGGGCACGCGAGACAAGGAAATTGACCGCGACCAGCAGGAAGAACAGCGCCACGAGGCCGATCGCCGAATAGATGATGTGCTCGTACTTTTTCATCCCGCGTGTTACCCCGCCCTATGCCCGCGAATAATCACTCCGGTCGCAAAGAGCGCGAAACCGATCACCGAGAGGAAGAAGAGGAGATCGCGGCTGTCGATCACCCCGCGCTGAAAAGCGTCGAAGTGGGTGACCACCGAGAACGCCGCCACCGTGTCGACGAAGGCCGGGCTTGCCCAGCGCGCCAGCAAATCGGTAACCGGGTTGAACCCGGCGAGGATGAGGAACAGGCACACCACCACCGCGAGAATGAATGCGACCACCTGGTTTCGCGTCATCGCGGAGGTCATGCTGCTCACCGCGAGATAGGCGCCGGCGAGGAGGAAGCTGCCGACGTAGCCCGCGGCGATGATACCGTTATCGGGGTCTCCCAGAATATTCACGGTCACGATCGTCGGAAACGTCAGGGCGAGCGCGAGGGCGAGGAACAGCCACGAGGCGACGAACTTCGCAACGATGGCTTGCCAAGTGGCGACCGGCATGGTGAGGAGGAGCTCCAGCGTCCCGGAGCGCCGCTCCTCCGCCCAGAGCCGCATGCCGACCGCGGGCACGAGCACGAGGTAGAGCCATGGATGCCAGCCGAAGAACGCTGCCAGGCTCGCTTCGCCACGCTCGAAGAAATTGCCGGCCGTGAAGGTGAAGAAGCCGGTGAGCAGCAGGAAGATCACCAGGAACACGTATGCCACCGGCGAGGTGAAGTACGCGCCGAGCTCGCGCTTCGCGATCGTCCAGATAATCCTCATTGCTTCACTGTGTCCGGCAACGTGATGCGGCGGAACACCTCGTCGAGCTCGCCGCGCTCGCTGTACATGCCATCGACCTTCCATCCTTCGCGGGCGACGAGATCCACGACCGCCTGCGCGAGCTCGGGCGCCTTGCTTTTGTCACGCGGGTAGATCCGCCAGGCGCCATTCAGCCGAACGACGCGTCCCAGGCTGGCGAGCTTTTCTTCGCTCGCGCCGTGGGCCGAGAGCGTGACCGCGCCGGCGAGCTCGGACATGGAGCGCAGCTCGTCCGGCGTGCCGTTGGCGACGATCTTGCCGCGGTCGATGATGATTGCGCGCGTGCACGCCGCATCGACTTCCTCCAGGATGTGGGTCGAGAACACGATCGCCTTGTTGGCTCCGAGCTCGCGGATGAGATTCCTCACTTCGTGCTTCTGGTTCGGATCGAGACCGTCGGTCGGTTCGTCCATGATCAGCACGTCGGGGTCGTGGATCAGGGCCTGCGCGAGACAGGTGCGGTGCTTGTAGCCCTTGGAAAGCGTATCGATCGACTGACGCAGCACCGAGCCGAGGAAGCAGAGCTCGACCACCCGGCTCACCGCCTGCTTGCGTTTGCTGCGGTCCAGGCCACGCAGCGCGGCGGCGAACTCGAGGAAGCCCCGGACCGTCATGTCCGGATACGAGGCCGCGTTTTCGGGCAGGTACCCGATCAGGCGCTTGGCTTGGAGCGGAGACTGCGCCACGTCGTGGCCGCCGACCGTCACGCGCCCTTCGGTGGCGGGCATGAAGCCGGTAATCATGCGCATGGTGGTCGACTTGCCAGCTCCGTTGGGGCCCAGGAAGCCGAGCACCTCGCCTCGCTCGACGTTGAAGGAAATGCCGTCCACGGCCCGCTTCGGGCCGAACGCCTTGACCAAGTTTTCGATGCGGATCACGGGATTACCGCCGGGACATCTTTCAAGGGGGCGGATTATCGCTTAAATTGTCGGCCGAAGCCCATTCCCCGAGGAGGTATTTTCATGCGTTCCGCCGTCGGCAAGATCGTTTCTACACTGGCGCTAGCGCTCGTCGCCGGCACAGTCGCCGCGCAGCCGAGCCTCAAGATGATGATTCCGGCCAATCCCGGCGGCGGCTGGGACCAGACCGGCCGCAACCTCGCCGCGGCGATGCAGAGCGCAAAGCTCGTCTCCGGCGTGCAGTTCGATAACAAGGGCGGCGCCGCCGGCACGATTGGGCTTGCGCAGTTCGTCAATTCGGCGAAGGGCGATCCGAACGCCGTGATGATCGGCGGGATGGTCATGGTCGGCGGGATCATCCTCAATAAATCGCCGGTGAGCCTTTCGCAGGTGACCCCGATCGCGCGGCTCACAAGCGAATGGGAAGTGATCGTGGTGCCCGCCAACTCGCCGCACAAGACGATGGGGGACCTCGTGAAGGCTTTGAAGGAGAACCCGGGCAAGGTATCTTGGGGCGGTGGCTCGGCCGGCGGCACCGACCACATCCTGGTCGGCTTGATCGCGAAGGAAGTCGGCGTCGACCCGGCGAAGACCAACTATGTCCCGTTCAAGGGCGGCGGCGAGGCGATCGCCGCGATTCTCGGCGGACACGTGACCGCGGGCGTGTCCGGACTGGGCGAGTTCTCCGAGCAGATCAAGGCGGGCAAAATGCGCGCGCTGGCTCAGTCGAGCCCGCAAAAGCTCGAAGGCATTCCGTCTCTCAAGGAACAGGGAATCAAGGTCGAGCTCGGCAACTGGCGCGGAATTTTTGGCGCGCCGGGAATCACCCCTGCGCAGCGCGATGCGCTCGTCAAGCTGGTGCGGTCGGCGACCGAGACGCCGGCGTGGAAATCGACGCTCGAGAAACTCGGCTGGGAGCCCTGGTTCCTCGCGGGCGATGACTACAAGAAGTTCCTCGATGACGACACCAAGCGCGTCGCTTCGATCATTGAGTCTCTCGGCCTGAAGAGATAGGCGTAATGCGCCGCTCCGGCGCCGAGATCGCGCTGTCGCTGGGCGTGCTCGCCCTCGGCGTTGGCGCAGCCGCGGTGACCGCGACGCTCCCGAGCGAGTCCGGCTACGCCGGCATCGGGCCGAACTTCACCCCGGGCGTGGTTTCCGCCGGACTCATCGCGCTGGGCGCTTGGCTTGCCTTCGAGGCATTTTCGGGCGGCTGGCGCAGCGCCCCGCCCGACAATGCGCGCGAGCGGGGCGAGCATCCTTTCCACGGTGCGGCGTTCGGCTGGATCACGGCTGGGCTGTTCGCCCAGATGGCGCTGATCGGCACGGCCGGGTTCGTGGTTGCCGCGACGGTGCTCTTTGCCTGCGTCGCGCGCGGCTTCGGCAGCCGGCGCGTCGCGCGCGACCTTGCGATCGGCGCGGTGCTCGCGCTCGCAATCTTTCTTTTCTTCGTCCAGGCGCTAAACGTCAACCTGCCGGCGGGATGGCTCTCGCCGATCCTGGGCGGCGCCGGCATATAGGAAAAACCCCACGGGAAGAACGCCACCATGGAAACGCTGAGCGCGCTCGCTTCCGGATTCGGCGTGGCGCTGCAGCCGATGAACTTGATGTGGGGTTTAATAGGTGTCACCTGCGGCACGCTCGTGGGCGTGCTGCCGGGCGTCGGGCCCGCGCTCACCGTCGCCATGCTCCTGCCACTCACCGTAAAGCTCGACCCGACCGGCGCGCTCATCATGTTTGCCGGGATTTATTACGGTGCGATGTTCGGCGGGTCGACGACCACGATCCTCCTCAACACGCCGGGGGAATCGGCCTCGATCGCCACCGCCCTCGAGGGCAACAAGATGGCGAAGGCGGGCCGCGGCGGGCCGGCGCTCGCCACCTCGGCGATCGGCTCCTTTATCGCCGGCTCGATCGCCACGATTCTCCTGACGCTGCTCGCTCCGCTGGTTGTCGATTTCGCGCTCAAGTTCGGGCCAGCCGAGTTCTTCGCGCTGATGGTGTTCGCGTTCGTCACCGTGGCGGCGGTGCTCGGCAGCTCCACCGTGCGGGGACTGACCAGCCTGTTCCTCGGCCTGCTGCTCGGCCTGGTGGGCATCGATGGCCAGACCGGCGCTTCGCGCTTCGCCTTCGGGGTGCCCGAACTGCTCGACGGCATCGATGTGGTCGTGCTCGCGGTGGGGCTCTTCGCCGTGGGCGAGGCGCTCTACGTGGCCGCCTACCAGAGCCGTCTCAGCGAGACGATGGAGAAGCTGCGCGGGTCGATCTGGATGTCGCTGGAAGACTGGCGGCGCTCGTGGCCGGCGTGGCTGCGCGCGACCGTGATCGGCTTCCCGTTCGGCACCATCCCGGCGGGCGGCACCGAGATTCCGACGTTCCTTTCCTATGCCACCGAGAAGAAGCTCACCAAGCATCCCGAGGAGTTCGGTAGGGGCGCGATCGAGGGCGTGGCGGGACCTGAGGCGGCCAACAATGCCGCGGCCACGGGCGTGCTGGTTCCCCTGCTGACACTCGGAATACCGACTTCGGCGACGGCGGCGATCCTGCTCGGCGCATTCCAGAACTACGGCCTGCAGCCGGGGCCGCTGCTTTTCCAGACGCAGAGTTCGCTGGTGTGGGGCCTGATCGCGAGCCTCTACGTCGGCAACATCATCCTCCTCATCCTCAACCTGCCGCTGATCGGCATCTGGGTGAAAGTGCTGCAGATCCCGAAGGACCTGCTCTACGCCGGCATCCTGGTGTTCGCCACGCTCGGCGCCTACAGCCTACACCAGTCCTGGGTCGATCTGTTCACGCTCTACGTTTTCGGGCTGCTCGGCTTCGCCATGCGGCGCTGGGACATCCCGGTCGGCCCGGCGGTCATCGGCCTGATCCTTGGGCCGCTCGCCGAGACGCAGTTCCGACGCGCCCTGTCCATCAGCCAGGGCGACGTGAGCGTGTTCTTCACCCATCCGATCTCGGCCACTTTCCTTGCCATCACTGCGGCGCTGGTCATCGTGCCGTTCATCGTGCGCCACGCGAAGCGCCTGCGCCGCAAGCCGGCGTAAGGAGGTTCCATGCAACTTACCGGAATGCTGCACGGCTCGAAGCTTCTCGAGTTCGTGGACTACCCCGCCGCCGAGGTGCTCGGCCCTGAAGCGTCCGAGGACCAGATCGGCGCGCTCATCGAGAAGCGCGGCTCGGTGTTCGTCAAGCCGATCTTCAAGGGCGGGGTCGGCAAGAAGGGCAAGAGCGGCCTGATCGGGCGCGCGACCGATCTCAAGACCGCGCTGCGCGAGAAGGAGCGCCTCTACTTCATCGAACATCGCGTCGGCAATGTGATGTCCAAGGCGCAGGGCGTGACCTTCGAGGGCGCGGTGCCGGCCGAGCACGAGGTGTACTTCGCGCTCAACGACTCGACCCGCTTCCGCGCCCCGACCATCACCCTCACCCACAAGGGCGGCATCGCGATCGAGGAGCTCGAGAAGCAATACGTGGCCGAGGTGCCGTTCGAGGCGCTCACCGGCCTCAAGGCATTCGTGATCGCCAACGCTCTCGCTGATATCGGTGCGCCGCGCGAGATCATCTCGCCGCTGGTGCAGAACCTGCCGAAGCTCTGGGAGCTCTTCCACCACTACGGCCTTACCACGCTCGAGCTCAACCCGATCCGCATGAGCCCGGGACGCGGCGGGCGCCTCGTACCGGTGGCGTGCGACTTCAAGTGCGGCTTCGACCGCGACGATCCGCGGCGCGAGCGGCTCAACCTGCCGGCAAGCCTCTTCGCCGGCGACTACTCGGACTTCGAGCACGAGATCAACCAGCTGCGCACCTACCAAGGCCAGAGCGACGTATTCGTCATCAACCCCAAGGGCACGATCCTCGCGCCGACTTTTGGTGGCGGCGCCAACTCGCTCGTCACCCAGGCGCTCGGCGACGACGCCATCATCTCGTCGGACTTCGGCGGCAACCCACCGTACGACAAGATGCACGATGTGGCGCGCATTTGTTTCAAGTATTGGCTCGTGCGGTCCAACGTGCTTTTCATCATCGGCGGCAAGTCGAACAACACCGACATCTACGAGACGTTCCGCGCGATGGCGGACGCGCTGCGCGAGCATTTCGGCGCGCACGGACCGACGCCGCTCTTCGTCGTCGTTGGGCGCGGCGGGCCCAACCTCGTGCGCGGCATGGGCGCGATGCGCGACACGATCGAGGCGCTGGGGCTGCCTTACCGCTTCTTCGGCTTCGACTCGGCGATGAGCGAGGTCGTCAACTATGCGCTCGCCGCAGATCGTTGGATGAAGGCCGGCGGGCGTGCGCAGCTTGCGAAATCGATGGGTTTGGAGAGTTAAACATGTACCGCCGCGGAGTCGGACCATTCAAGTACTACGTTGGAATCAGCTCGCTCGAGGAGATCGCGACGCGGCAGGACCGCGTCTGCGTGCTCAATATCCTCGGCGGCGAGTCGAGCGAGGTCACGCCGGTGAGCCACGCGTATTCGGGCGGCAACGTGGTTTTCGGCACCTCGCCCGGGCGCCAGGGGCAGGTGCTGAAGACGCCGGCCGGCGACATTCCGGTCTACAACAGTGTGCGCGCGGGGCTGGATACCGGCCATCGCTTCAACGTCGGCGTGGTGTACCTGCCGCCCTCCGGGGTGCGCGATGGCGTAGCCGAACTGGTGCGCGTCAATCCCGATCTGCGCAAGATCGTGATGATTACCGAGAAGGTCGCGGTACACGATGCGCGCGAGATCCGGGCCATGGGCCAGCAGAGCGGCATCGACATCTTCGGCGCGAACTGCCTCGGCGTGGCGGACTCCTGGAACCGCGTGCGCATCGGCGGTGCGCTCGGTGGCGACGACCCGGCCGAATCGCTCATCAAGGGCTCGATCGCCATCCACTCGAACTCCGGCAACTTCACCACCACGATCGCGCAGTACCTCGCCGCGGCTGGATGGGGGACGACCACGCTGGTCTCGAGTGGAAAAGATGTCTACATCCACTTCGCCGCGCCCGAGTTCGTGTTCGCGCTCGCCAACGACCGCCGCAGCAAGGCGGCGGTGATCTACGCCGAGCCCGGCGGCTACTACGAGTACGACCTGAACTTCACCAAGCCCGTGGTTGCGTGCGTGGTCGGCCGCTGGAAGGCACGCCTGACACGCGCCGTGGGCCACGCCGGCGCGATGGCCGGTTCGGGCGACGATGCCATGGCAAAGGAACGCTGGTTCATGCAGAGCTTCGGCGTGGAGGAGCTTTTCACGCCGGAGAACCCGGTGTGCTCGGCGCGCGGTGCGGTCGTCACGAACATCGCGCATATCCCGCTCGCGCTCACGCGGGTCATGAAGCTGAACCGCATCGAGCCGGACTTTGCGCCGCGCGGCAGCCTCTCGCTCAAGCCCTGGTTCGCGTCGAACCGCGGCTTGAAGTTCCCTTCCGAGCTCGACCTGCCGTCGGTCGAGGCGATCGCGCCGTACAGCCAGCAGATCGCGCAGTTGAACCGCCAGATCGGCCGTGTCTACCCGCGCCAGGCGATGAGGGACACTTCCGGCGCTTCCGTCATGGATCCGAAGACGCAGATCACCCAGGTGCACGGCGTCTCGATCCTGGAGGCGGCGAAGCGCACGCTCGAGTCGAACCTCTGTCATGCGCTGATGCGCGAGCCGGGCGGCGAGAACGACAGCTCGCTCATGAACGTTGCCATCGCCGCCGGGGTCAACTTGCACGGCGACCCGATGCTCACTGCGGCGCAGGCCTCGCGCGAGGCGGGCAACGCGCCGAATGCGGTGCTCTCGGCGGCGTGCAGCATCTATGGCCCAAAGCGGGTCGAAGCGGCGCGCCAGGCAACCGACGCGCTGATCGATCTCTTCGCGCACTCGGGGCTCCAGGACGCTCGCGATGAAACCTTCGATCTGAAGAAAATCCCTCCGGGCAAGAAAGACCTCTTCATTGCTACTGAACCCGACCCGCGTGCCGAGGCGATGCTCGCGGCCTTGGCCGCCAGGAAAGCAAAGTCGGCCTTTATCCGCTATCTGCGCTCGCTTGGCGGAGCGCCGACGCGCGACGCGGTGCTCGCGGCGATCTGCGCGACGCTCGCTTGGGGACCGCTCATGCGCAAGCGCATCTCGCGCGAGACGGTGCGCGGGCTTCCCTGGTACGTCAGCCTGTGGGCGACGCTGATCGGCGCTTCGGTCGACGCCGCCAAGCATGAGCCGCGACGGTTCTGCGGCGTCTCCAACGAAGAGCTCCTGAACACCTGGTCCGTGACCGAGCTCGCCTACCTCACCCTCATTGGCGAGCGCGCGCGGCCGGCGGAGCTGTTCGCGTTCCAGGTGCTGACGGGACTCCTGATCTCGAACGCGGTGGGCAGCATCTCGGCTCAGGGCTGCAAGGGCGCTGTGTCCTCCGACGGGCCGGAGACGCCGAGCCGCGTGCAGATCAACAAGGCGATGATGGGCTTCCTGACGCACACCGGCTACTCGCACGGCGGCGCGGGCTACGAGGGCATCGTCTTCCTCGCCGAGCAGTTCCGGGATTCGGGTCTCAAGGATCCGTCGAGCGCCTCGCATGGCCTGGACCTCAAGGCGATGGCGAAGCGCTTTGCCGAGCTGTACGCCATACAAAAGACCGAGCTGAAGGAATCGGGTGCCGAGCGTATGCGTGCGATCGCCGGCCTGAATCACCCGGTATTCCGCGATAAGCCAGTGAACCAGGACCCGCGGGAGGCTTTTATTCATGAGCTCTTCCGCGGGCGCGGGGAGTACAACGCGTTCCACGAGTACTACCACGCGCTCGCGCGCGCGCTGTTCGAGGCTGGCGTCATGCGCAACGTCTTCTGCGTCAACATCGACGGCGTGATTGGCGCGCTGCTCCTAAAGATGCTCTGGCCGCGCTACCGCAGCGGCGGTTTTTCCGAGCACGACCTCGAGGTCGCGGCGTTCACCATCTTCCTGTACGGCCGGATGATCGGCTGCGCCGCGGAGATCGACGACCACATCAATCGTGGCCGCAACATGGATACTCGCGCGCCCGCCTCGCAGTGCCGCCACGTGGCCTGAGCGGGGACCAGGACGTCATCGTCATCGGGGCCGGCGCTGCCGGCCTCGCCGCCGCCGCAGCGCTCGCGCGCGCAGGTCGCTCCGTCCTGACCGTTGAAGCTCGGGACAGGATCGGCGGGCGCTGCGATACGCGGCGCCTGTCCGGAATCGCAGCCCCGGTCGAGCTCGGCGCAGAGTTCATCCACGGGCGACCGGAAGCAACGCTTTCTCTCCTGACGGAAGCGGGCATTCCCGCCGTCGACACCACGCGCACTCAGCGGGTGCTCTTCGACGGCAAGCTGCGCGCGGTCGATGTGTTCGCCGAGGCGCGCAAGCCGATGCGCCACGCGCCTTCGAACGACGTTTCTTTCCGTGCCTTCCTCGCGCGGCAACGTCTCTCGCCGCTCACCCGCGCGCTCGCCACGATGATGGTCCAGGGCTTTGACGCCGCCGACCCGCGCGACGCGAGCGCTTTGGCGATCGTCGAAGAGTGGAGCACGGCGCTCACCGCTTCTCACATGCGCCCGCAGGGCGGGTATCTGCCGCTCTTGAAGACCCTGAGCGTGCCGGTGCAACTCGAGACAGAGGTTCGGCATGTGCGCTGGTCGCGCGGCTGGGTCGAAGTTTCGGGAACGTTTCGCGGCGCGCCTTGGGCAGCCTCGGCAGCGGCCGCGGTCATTACGCTTCCACTGGGCGTGCTGCAGGCCGAGTCCGTGCGCTTCACCCCGCCGCTCGAGAAACCCTTCGATAAGCTCGCATCAGGGCCGGTGATCCGGGTCGCGATGGCGTTCGAGGACGCATTCTGGGAGTTGGACCATCCCGGGGTCGCGTTCTTTCACAACCCTAAAGCGTCGTTCCCCACTTTCTGGACCCCGCTACCCATGCACGCGCCGCTGCTCACCGCCTGGGCCGGTGGTCCCAAGGCCGCGCGGCTCACCGGGTCTCCTCAACAAAGGCTTGTAGAGCACGCCATGGCGGCGGTGCACTCCGTTCTCGGAAAGAAGCGAGACCCGGTCGCCTGGCTGGTGCAGGACTGGCAGGCCGATCCTTACGCGCGCGGTGGCTACAGCTATGTCAGGGTCGGTGGCGCGGGGGCCCGCGAGATGCTGCAGAGGTCTTTGGAGGGTACTTTGTATTTCGCGGGCGAAGCTACCGACCTCGAGGGGGCGGGAACCGTCGGAGGGGCGCTACAAAGCGGAATGCGTGCTGCTCGGGAAATCATGCAGCTGCCCGTTCAGCGCGTTTCCGCTCGTGCTCCTTGAGGAAGCGCTTGCGCAGGCGGATCGACTTCGGCGTGACCTCGGCGAGCTCGTCATCGCCGATGAACTCCACCGCGTACTCGAGCGTCAGGGCAATGGGCGGGGTGAGCAGTATCGCGTCGTCCTTGCCCGCGGCGCGGAAGTTGGTGAGCTGCTTGGTGCGGATCGGGTTTACCACAAGGTCGTTGTCGCGGCTATGGATGCCGACGATCATGCCTTCGTAGACCGGGTCGCCGGGGTTGACGAACATACGGCCGCGCTCCTGCAGCTTCCAGAGCGCATAGGCGACAGCGGCGCCGTCGTCCTGTGATACGAGCACGCCGTTCCTCCGCTCGGGGATCTCGCCCTTGACCGGGGCGTAGCTGTCGAACACGTGGCTCATGATTCCGGTACCGCGCGTGAGGTTCATGAACTCGCCTTGGAAGCCGATCAGCCCGCGTGCCGGGATACGGTAATCCAGGCGCACGCGGCCTTTGCTGTCGGGCTGCATGTCACGCAGCTCGCCGCGCCGCCGTCCTAGCTCCTCCATGACTGCACCCTGATTCTGCTCTTCGAGATCCACTGTCAATAGCTCGAAGGGTTCGCACTTCTCGCCATCGATCTCCTTGTATACGACCCGGGGCCGGGACACCGCGACCTCGTAGCCCTCGCGGCGCATGTTCTCGATCAGGATGGTGAGGTGCAGCTCGCCGCGCCCGGACACGATGAAGGTATCGGTGTCGGCGGGGTATTGCACGCGCAGTGCGACGTTGCTCTTCGTCTCGCGCTCAAGGCGCTCGCGGAGCTGGCGGCTCGTGACGAAGCGGCCCTCGCGCCCGGCCAGCGGTGAAGCGTTCACCAGGAAATTCATGGTCAACGTCGGCTCGTCCACCTTGAGCGGCGGTAGCGCCTCGGGATGCTCGGGGTCGCATAGCGTCGCGCCGATGCCGACCTCGTCGATGCCGTTGACGAGGACGATATCGCCGGCTTCGGCCTCCTCGACTGGCTTGCGCTCCAGGCCTTCGAATTTCAGGACTTGGTTGACTTTGGTGAGAAGCGAAGCGCCGTTCTCCCCATTCATCAGGAAAACCTGCTGCGCCGGCCGGATTCGCCCCCGCCGGATGCGGCCGATGCCGATCTTGCCCACGTAGCTCGAGTAGTCTAGCGAGCAGATCTGGACCTGCAGCGGCGCATCCGGGTCTTCGTCGCGCACCGGCACATGCTGGAGGATCGCGTTGAAAAGCGGTTGCATGTCGGTGCCCGCTTCGCCGGGATTGCGGGCCGACCAGCCTTGCAGTGCAGACGCATAGATGACCGGGAAATCGAGCTGGTCCTCGCTGGCGCCGAGCTTGTCGAAGAGGTCGAAGGTCTGGTTCACGACCCAGTCGGGGCGCGCCCCGGGACGGTCCACTTTGTTGACGACCACGATAGGCTTGAGCCCCTGGGCGAGCGCCTTGCGTGTGACGAACCGCGTCTGGGGCATCGGGCCCTCGACCGCATCGACGAGAAGCAGCACCCCATCGACCATGGACAGCACGCGCTCCACCTCGCCGCCGAAGTCCGCGTGGCCTGGGGTGTCGACGATGTTGATGTGGGTGCCGCGGTAGCGGATGGCGCAGTTCTTGGCAAGGATCGTGATGCCGCGCTCACGCTCGAGCTCGTTCGAGTCCATGACTCGCTCCTCAACCTGCTCGTGGGCGGCGAACGTGCCCGACTGCTGTAGCAGCTTGTCCACGAGCGTCGTCTTGCCGTGGTCGACGTGGGCGATGATCGCGATGTTGCGCCGGGCGCGGTTCATGGGGCCGCGCATTGTACGTTAAGGAAAGGGGATGACGGACTCGTTTCTTGGGTAAAATTTCCGCTCCCCAGTCCCGTTATTCAACCCGAGATCGAACGCATGGACACCGCACTTCTATCCAAGACCGCGGCCGCAATGGTCGCGAAGGGCAAAGGAATTCTCGCCGCCGACGAGTCGAGCGGAACCTGTGAAAGCCGCTTCAAGTCGGTCGGCGTGGAATGCACCGAGGAGAACCGCCGGACTTACCGCGGCCTTCTCTTCACCACGCCGGGCGTCGAGCAGTACATCTCGGGCGTGATCCTCTTCGACGAGACCATCCGCCAGAAGACCAACGATGGCGTGCTGTTCCCGCAGTACCTAGAGAAGAAAGGCGTCATTCCCGGGATCAAGGTCGACGCCGGCGCGAAGAACCTGCCGCTGCACTCGGGCGAGAAGGTGACCGACGGTCTCGACGGCTTGCCCAAGCGCCTGGAGGAGTACTTCAAGCTCGGTGCGCGCTTCGCCAAGTGGCGCGCCGTGATCACGATCGGCCCCGGCATCCCGAGCCATGCCTGCATCTATGCCAACGCCCATGCGCTCGCGCGCTACGCCGCCGCCTGCCAGGAAGCCTCGATCGTGCCTATCATCGAGCCCGAGGTGCTGCTGGACGGCGACCACACCATCGAGCGCTCCGAGGAAGTGTCCGAGGCTACCTTGCGCGCGTGCTATGCGGCAAACGCTGCGTACAACGTCGTGCCCGAATCCGTGATCCTCAAGGCAAGCATGGTGGTTCCAGGCAAGAACTGCCCGAAGCAGGCGAGCGTGGAGGAAGTCGCCGAGCGCACGGTGCGCGTGCTCAAGCGCACGGTCCCGGCATCGCAACCCGGCGTTGTGTTCCTCTCGGGCGGGCAGTCCGACGAGGCCGCCACGGCGCATCTCAACGCCATGGCGTCGATGAAGGGGTTGCCCTGGCCGCTGACCTTCTCTTATTCGCGCGCGCTGCAGAACCCCGCGCTCAAGACCTGGAAAGGCCAGGCGGGCAACATTGCCGCTGCGCAAAAGGCCTTCTTCCACCGCGCGCACATGAACGGGCTCGCGGCGCAGGGCAAGTGGCGCGCCGAGCTCGAGAAGCAGGCGGCGTAGTGGGCGCCCTGTTCGAGTCGAGCATCAAGAGCCTGCCTCGCATCGGGAAGGGGAAGGTGCGCGATATCTACGCCGTCGGCCAGGACAAGATGCTCATCGTGGCGAGCGATCGCCTGTCGGCGTTCGATGTCGTCCTAGCCGACCCGATTCCGGACAAGGGCCGAGTGCTGAACGAGATGGCGAACTTCTGGTTCGGCCGGCTTCGCCACGTCGTGCCAAACCAGCTCACCGGAATAGACCCTGAATCCGTAGTTTCGGACGAAGAGAAACCGCAGGTGCGCGGCCGCTCGGTCGTGGTGAAGAAGCTGAAGCCCTTGCCGATCGAGGCGGTGGTGCGCGGCTACATCATTGGCTCGGGCTGGAAGGACTACCAGAAGACCGGGAAGATCTGTGGCATCGAGCTGCCGAAGGGGTTGCGCCAGGCCGAGAAGCTTCCACAGCCGATTTTCACGCCGGCGACCAAAGCCGCCGAAGGCCACGATGAGAACATCGCCTTTGCGCAGGCCGAGAAGCTCATCGGCCCGGAGCTCGCCGCCCGGGTGCGGGATGTGAGCATTCGCCTCTACAAGGAAGCCGCCGATTATGCGGCTACCAAGGGCATCATCATCGCCGACACGAAATTCGAATTTGGCTTGGATGAAAACAACAACCTGGTGTTGATCGACGAGGTATTGACGGCCGACTCGTCGCGCTTTTGGCCGGCCGATTCCTACCGCGTGGGCATCTCGCCGCCTTCGTTCGACAAACAGTACGTGCGCGACTATCTCGAGTCGCTCACCTGGGACAAGACCCCGCCGGCGCCGAAGCTGCCGGACGACGTCATCGCGCGCACGTCGCAGAAATATCGTGACGCCCTCGAACGACTCACCGGGAGGAAGCTCTCTTGATCGGCATCGTGATGGGGTCGACTTCCGACTGGGAGACCATGAAGGCGGCGGCCAGGGTGCTGGAAGAGTTCGGCGTTCCGTACCAGGCGAAGGCGATGTCGGCGCATCGCACGCCGCACGCGGTCGCGGAATGGGCAACGAATGCACAGAAGAAAGGATTCAAGGCGATGATCGCCGCCGCAGGCGGTGCAGCCCATCTTGCAGGGGTCGTCGCGGCGCATACCACGCTGCCGGTGCTCGGCGTGCCGATGCCCTCCAAGCACCTGCAGGGGCTCGATTCGCTGCTCTCCACCGTGCAGATGCCGCGCGGCATCCCGGTCGCTACTTTTGCGATCGGCGAAGCCGGCGCCGCCAACGCCGCGCTGTTCGCTGTCGCCCTTCTCGCGCTGTCGGATGCCAACCTCCAAAAAAAACTTGCTGACTTCCGGGTGAAGCAGACCGAAGCGGTGCTGAAGAGCCCGCCGCTCAAGCTGTGAAACCCGAAGTCCGCCGGGCGGCGCAGATCCTACGCGCCGGCGGACTGGTCGCATTTCCGACCGAGACCGTTTACGGGCTGGGCGCGGACGCGACGAACGCTGAAGCTGTCCGGAAGCTTTACGCGGTCAAGCGTCGGCCCGCCGATCACCCCGTGATCATTCATTTTTCGGATGCCGATCGGGCCTTCGCGTGGGCGCGCGAAGTGCCCGAGGCCGCGCGCAAGCTTGCCGAGCGGTTCTGGCCCGGACCGCTCACGCTCATCCTTAAGCGCTCGGCGCTCGCCGAGGACTTCGTCACCGGCGGCCAGGACACCGTCGGCCTGCGAGTTCCGTCGCATCCCGTCGCGCAGGCACTTCTGAAAGAATTCTCCGGAGGCATCGCGGCGCCGTCAGCCAACCGCTTCGGGCTCGTGTCGCCGACCACCGCTGCTCACGTGCGCGACGATCTCGGAAGCGAGGTCGATCTCGTGCTGGAGGGCGGCGCGAGCGAAGTCGGCATCGAATCGACGATCCTCGACCTTTCTGGGCCGACCCCGGTGCTGCTGCGTCCGGGGCATATTGCTAAGGCGCAGTTGGGTGAAGCGCTCGCTTTCGAGGTACTCGAAAAAGCGGTTGACTCGCCCCGCCACCCTGGCGGCATGGAACGCCATTACGCGCCACGCACGCTGGCTCAGCTCGTCTTCTCCTATGAACTCGACAAGACGATCGCCCAGGCAAAGGGAAACGTTGCGGTGCTCGCCTTCTCGCGGCCGGACGAGCGGGTCGATTACTGGCTGCGCATGCCGCGGGACGCGAAGGCGTACGCCCAACGTCTCTACGCAGCGTTGCGCGAGCTGGACACGAAGGGCTGCGAGCGCATCATCATCGAGGCGCCTCCCGAGTCGCCGGAATGGAGCGCGGTGCGCGATCGGCTGAAGCGCGCCTGTGGATGGACGTAAGATCGCCGCCGTGAGAGCCTACGTCCTGGGTGCCCTTCTCCTCGCCGGCTGCAGTTCGAACACCGCGTGGCAGCTGAGCGCCGGTACACCGCCTCCTCCCAACAGCGCCGGGAGTGTGCACGTGCATACGAGCTCCGGGTTCGCTACGGCCGTTGGCGTTACGGTGCTTTTTCTCGGCGCGTACGAATTTGTGCAGGGCGGGGTACCTTACGCCAGCCCCGACCGGCGGCCGCCGGAAATGGCGCCCGATCGTCGCGTGAGCGAGCAGGACTGCACCAAGCCGCTCGATCTCACGCTCGGCAACATCCGCTGCAAATAGGCTCAGGCTCGAAGCGGCCCGGGCTTTCCGTCCTCTACGACGAAGGAAGCGAGCGTGCGACAGGGCGTTTCGCGCCGTTGCACGTCTTCCACGGCGCGCAGGTCGACCTGCATGCGCCTGGACGTGACCTCCACGCGCGTGTAGCCGCGATAACGGCTCTCGGCGAGAAGGATATGGGGATTGGCGAGGCGCCGCTTGTCGAGCCACTCCCGCCCCCCATGCTGCGAGCTGATCGAGGTGCCGACGAACTCGCTCGCCACGACGGGCGAATTCGGGTCGTCGAAATCGGCTTTGAGTTCGCTCACGTAGAAGGCATGCACGTCGCCGCCGATGACTACGGGATTGGACGCTTTGCTCGAGGCGAGAAAATCGAGCAGGCGCCGCCGCGCTACCGGGTAGCCGTCCCAGCCGTCGGTCCAGAACGACTTGCCTGCGCCTTCCGCGCGGTTGAGTTGCGCCATGAGCGTCTGTTGCGCGATCACGTTCCAGCGCTGGCGCGACGCGCCGAGCCCGGCCTCGAGCCACTGCTCCTGCTGCATGCCGAGCAGTGTGCGCTTGGGGTCGACGAGATCCGGGCACTGGGCGACCTCGACGGTGCTCCCGCCGCCGCGCCCAGGGCGTGGACAGGCCTGGGGCGTGCGGTACTGACGGTTATCGACGACGAAGAACGAGGCGAGGTTGGCGTAGCTGAGGCGCGTATATATGCGCGCGTGCGGGCCGATCGGCAGCATCCGCCGCGGCACCGGCATGTGCTCGTACCACGCCTTGTACGCCGCGGCACGCCGGGCGAGAAACCATTCCGGCACATCGAGGTTCTCGGAGCGCTCCGGCGCATAATCGTTCGAGACCTCGTGGTCATCCCACGTGACGAGCCAAGGGCAGGCGGAGTGCGCCGCCTGCAGGTCGGGATCGGACCTGTAGAGCGCATAGCGCGCGCGATAGTCGTCGAGCGTAACCGCCTCGGGGGTGTTGTGCTTGCGCACGTGATCGCGGCCCCAGGAGCCCTCGTAGATGTAGTCGCCAAGATGCAGGACGAGGTCGGGCTGGTCCGCCGCCATGTGGCGATAGGCGCCGTAATAGCCCTGCTCGTACTGCTGGCACGAAGCGAAGGCGAAACGCAGGCGCGCTGGCCGGTTCGCGGGTAGCGGCAGCGTGCGCGCGAGGCCGGTCGCGCTTTGTGCATCGCCGGCGCGAAAGCGATACCAGTATGGCCGGTTGGGCTGCAGGCCGATGGCTTCGACGTGCAGCGAATGCGCCCACTCCGGCGTGGCGTAAGCGGTGCCGGAGGCGGCGATGTCGTTCATGGCCTCGTCTCGCGCGACTTCCCACGCGACCGGTACGATCTCGGGCGCCATGCCGCCGCCCGGCGCGTCGGGCACCGGCGCAAGCCGCGTCCACAGCGTGAGCCCGGCGGGGCCGGGATAGCCGGACGCGACGCCGAGGCTGAAAGGAAACGCGGCGAAGCGCGGGTTCGCCTTGAGCTGCGCGCGCGCCGGAAGCGCCGCGCCGACGCCGAGGGCGCCGAGCGCTCTCAGGAAGCGGCGGCGCGCGTTTTCCCGGGCGTACATCCGAATAGAATAGCGTCACTATGATTCATTTCGTGGTGCACGAGGAAGGCGACGGGGTCGGCGTCGTTGTGGTGGAAGGCATCAAATCCGGCCAATCGCTCAAGGGTTGGATCATGGAGGACGACAAGGACCTCGAGGTCACGGCGAAGAGCGACATCCCGATCGGCCACAAGGTCGCGCTGCGCGACTACCAGCCGGGCGATACCGTGATCAAGTACGGCGTCGACATCGGAAAAGTGGTGCGGTCGATCCGCAAGGGCGAGCATCTGCATGTGCATAACGTGAAAACCAAGCGTTGGTAGACATGAATCTCTCGAACTCCACTTTTTTCGGCTTCAGAAGGGAAAATGGAAGAGTCGGCGTGCGCAACCACGTACTCATCCTGCCGGTCGACGACCTCTCGAACGCAGCCGCGCAAGCCGTGGAGCACAACGTCAAGGGGACGCTCGCGATCCCGCACCCGTACGGCCGACTGCAGTTCGGCGCCGACCTGGAGCTGCATTTCAGGACGCTCATCGGCGCCGGCTCCAACCCGAACGTCGCCGCGGTGGTGGTGATCTGCATCGAGGACACCTGGGCGAAGAAGGTCGCCGACGGCATCCGCGCGAGCGGGAAGCCCGTGTCGCATTTCGGCATCGAGCAGCACGGCGACCACGACACCATCATGCGGGCGTCGAAGGCGGCGCGCGAATACCTGCAATGGGCGAGCGAGCTGCGCCGCGAGGAGCGGCCGCTCAAGGACCTCTGGGTGTCCACGAAATGCGGCGAGTCCGATACCACTTCGGGCTGCGGCGCCAATCCCACCGTCGGCAACGCGTTCGACAAGATGTACCCCCACGGCGTCACCATGGTCTTCGGCGAGACCACCGAGCTCACCGGCGGCGAGCACCTGGTCGCCGCGCGCTGCAGGACCGACGAGGTGCGAAAGAAATTCCAGTTCGTCTTCGACCGCTACCAGCAGGTCATCGAGCGCCACAAGACGAGCGACCTCATGGACTCGCAGCCCACCAAGGGCAACATCGAGGGCGGACTGACCACGATCGAGGAAAAGGCGCTCGGCAACATCCAGAAGATCGGCCGCAAATGCCTCGTCGACGGCGTGATCGACAAGGCCGAGGTGCCGACCGGGCCGGGGCTGTGGTTCATGGACTCCTCGTCGGCCGCGGCGGAGATGGTCACGCTGTGCGCGGCGTCGGGATTCGCGGTGCATCTCTTCCCCACCGGACAGGGCAACGTGATCGGCAACCCGATCCTGCCGGTGATCAAGCTGAGCGCAAACCCGCGCACCGTGCGCACCATGTCCGAGCACATCGACGTGGACGTCACCGGCCTGCTGAGAAAGGAGCTCACCCCGGACCAGGCGGGCGACAAGCTGCTCGAGTGCATGTTCCGCACCGCCAACGGCCGCCTCACCGCCGCGGAAGCGCTCGGCCACCGCGAGTTCGTCCTCACCCGCCTGTACGAATCTGCGTGAGGGTATTCGTAAAGCGGGCAAATTCGTACCAGGAGTTCGAGGTTCCGCGGCAGCCGAGCCAAACCGTACTGGATGTGGTGACCTACATCCAGCGCGTGCTGGATCCGACGCTTGCTTACCGTTTCGCCTGCCGGGTGGGAATGTGCGGCTCGTGCGCGATGATGGTGAACGGCGTGCCGCGGTGGACGTGCCGCACGCATGTGGATCGGGTCTTGGAAAAGGAACAATTCACCGTGGCGCCGCTGCGCAATCTGCCGGTGATACGGGATCTCGTGGTGGACATGCGCGAGTTCTTCGACAAGTGGGCGCGCGCCAAGGGCGAGTTCCGCGGGCGGCAGACCCGGCAGGACGATTTCGCCGCCGTTTCGCCGCGATCGGAAAACCGCAAGCTTGCCGATGCGGGCATCGAGTGCATCGGCTGCGGCGTGTGTTACGCAGCGTGCGACGTGGTGAAGTGGAACGCCGACTATCTCGGCCCGGCGGCGCTGAACCGCGCGTGGACCTTGATCAACGATGTGAGAGACAGCGAGCCGCTCGAGCGGCTGCGCGCGGTGTCGGGTGACGCGGGCTGCCATGCCTGCCACAGCCATGTGAGCTGTACCGAGCGCTGCCCGAAGCACCTTTCTCCTACCGCCGCGATCGCGGGCTTGAAGCGGGAAGCGAGCAAGGCCGTGCTGCGCGGTGAACTGTGAACTACCGCGCCGAATCGTTGTTGTGGCTGCTTCAGCGTGCAAGTGCGGCAGTGCTTGCCTTCTGCGTCGTAGTCCATCTGATCACGATCATCTATGCGGTGCAGGGCGGCCTCACGGCGACGGAGATCCTCGCCCGCACCCGGGGCAGCGTCGGCTGGTTCGCGTTCTATTCGCTTTTCGTGCTCGCGGTGACGGTGCATGCGCCGATCGGCTTGCGCCCGGTGCTCGACGAATGGCTCGGCTGGAGGGGCCGTTCAAGGGATCTTATCTTGCTCGCGTTCTCCGGGTTCCTCGCATGGGCCGGGATGAGCGCGGTCGTGGCGATCTTCCGATGAGACAGCATTCGTCCTACTGGATGTTCATGGTGCACCGCATCTCCGGGATCGCGCTGGCCATTTTCCTGCCGCTACACTTTTGGACGCTCGGCCATGCGCTGCAGGGCTCGCTCGCGTGGACCGAGCAACCGCTCGTGAAGGTCGGCGAGTGGCTGATCGTGGTTGGGCTCGCCGCGCATCTCGGCGGCGGGCTGCGCGTGCTCGCCCTCGAGTTTCTGCCCTGGCGCAACTGGCAGAAGAGCCTCACGGCCGCGGTTGCAGCGGCTGCCGCTGCGGTCGGGCTCGCGCTAGCGCTGGCGCTGTAGAATCCTCCGGCAGGAGGATTCCAAATGAAAAGGATTGCCGCTTTCCTGCTTGGCGCGCTTGTCGCCGCGAGCGCGCTCGCGCAAGCGTGGCCTCAGAAGCCGGTGCGCTTCATCGTGCCGTTCCCGCCGGGCGGCGCCACTGACATCTCGGCGCGCTTGCTCGGCGAGAAGCTGACGCAGATCTGGGGGCAGACGGTCGTGATCGAGAACCGAGGCGGCGCGGGCGGCGGCGTGGGCGCCGCCGAAGCGGCACGCGCCGTGCCGGACGGCTACACGCTTTTCTTCCCATCGGGTTCGGTCGTCACCGCGAACCAGCACGTGTACGTGAAGCTCGCCTATAACCCGGAGAAGGACTTCATTCCGGTCACCAAGGTGGTGTCGGGGCCGCAGGTGCTGACAGTGCCGGCGAATTCGCCGTTCAAGACGGTGAAGGATCTCGTCGATCACGCGCGCGCCAACCCTGGAAAGCTGACCTTCGGCCACGCCGGTATCGGCTCGCAGACGCATCTCGCCGCCGAGAATTTCGTCTGGCAGGCGAAGATCGACGCCGTGGCGGTGCCCTACAAGGGCGAAGGCCCCGGGCTCGCCGCGCTGGTCGGCGGCGAGACCAACTTCTTCGTCGGCAACGTGGCCGCATCGATTGGGCACATCAACGGCGGCCGGCTGCGCGCGCTCGGCGTGACTAGCAAGACCGAGGCGGCGCAGTTGCCGGGCGTGGCGCCGATCGCGAAGACCATTCCAGGCTTCGAGAACACCGGCTGGTTCGGCATTGTGGCCCCGACCGGCACCCCGAACGACATCGTGCAGAAGGTCTATCGCGATACCCGCAAGGCGCTCGAGGCGAGCGATCTACGGGGACGGCTCTTTGTCCAGGGGCTCGCCCCGGTGGGGAACAGTCCGGCCGAGATGGCGAAGGAGATGAAGGAGGAGAGCGCGCTCTGGGCCCGAGTGGTAAAGGAGCGCAACATTCAGGTTAAGTGAAAGTTGATCTTTCCCAAGTAGAGGAAGCCGCCAAGGAGCTTTACATCCGGGCGCTGAAGGCGCTACCGCCGGACATCAAGCGCGGCTTCGCGGCGCTCGCCTCGGCCGAGACCGACGCCGGTGCCAAGCGCATGCTCGGCACCATGATCCGGAACATCTCGGTCGCCGAGGAGACCGACAACCTGCTGTGCCAGGACACCGGCATCCCGGTGTACAACGTGTGGATCGGGCGCGGCGTCGAGGTGGACGGCGTGGGCCTGAAAGAAGCGATCAGCCGCGGCTGCGCCCGCTCGACGCGGGAGTATTCGTTCCGCTCCTCGATCGTGCACCCCACCACACGGGTGAACGACCAGACCTCGACCGGAAGGGGAATACCGGTCATAAACCTCGATTTCAGTCCAGAGCCGGATGTTCTTTCCATTGAAATGATCCCCAAAGGCTCTGGGTCGGAAAACAACTCCTGGCTGCGCATGGCCGTGCCGGCGGACGGAGTGGACGCGATCACGACCTTCGTCGTCGACTGCGTGCTGGAAGCCGGCGGCAAGACTTGCCCGCCGACCATCGTCGGCGTGGGCGTCGGCGGCACTGCCGACCTTTGCATGCACCTCGCCAAGGTCGCGGCGACGCGGCCACTCGGCACGCGTTGCGAAGATCCCGAGGGAGCGAAGCTCGAGGCGGCGCTCACCGACGCGGTGAACCTTCTCGGGGTTGGCCCGCAAGGGCTTGGCGGCGATTCGACGGCGTTCGCGGTGCACGTCGAGACCGCCGCCACCCACATCACCATGAACCCTGTCGCGGTCAACATGCAATGCCACTCGGCGCGCCGCGCGCGGGCGACGATTCGACCTTCGGGGGTGGAATATGGTTTCTAGGGTGCTGCTTCTGGCATTGCTGCTGCCCTTGTCGGTTCCCGCGGCAGAGGTTGCCGGCGTCAAGATCGACGACAAGGCGCAGGTGAGCAATTCCGAGGTCGTGCTGAACGGTGCGGGTTTGCGCACGCGCCTTTTCTTCCAGGTCTACGCGATTGGACTCTACCTGCCGCAGAAAAGCTCGACGCCTGCCGCGATCCTCGCGCAGCCCGGGCCCAAGCGGGTCGCGATCCACATGCTGCGCGACGTCGGCGCCGATACCTTCACCGAGGCGCTCGCCGATGGCATCCGCGCGAATCACTCGGAGGCCGAAGCGAAAGCCCTCGAGCCGCGCATCAAGGAGCTGGCGGCGATGATGGCCGAGATCAAGGAAGCGAAGAAAGGCATGGCGATCACGCTCGACTGGACCGGCGCCGGCACCCAGCTCGTGGTCCAGGGCAAGCCTGCCGGTCGTCGGATCGCGGGCGAGGACTTCTACCACGCGTTGCTGCGCATCTGGCTCGGCGACAAGCCCGTGCAGGACGATCTCAAGAAGGCGCTGCTGGGTGGCGGCTGATGATGCATTACGACTTCACCACGCCCCTTACAGAAGAAGCTGTCAGGAAACTGCATGTAAACGATACCGTGACGTTGCGCGGTGCGCTCTTCGGAATCCGGGACGCGACCCAGATCCACATGTTCGACCGCGGCCGGCGCACGCGCTTCGACATGCGCGGTCATGCCGTCATCCATACGGCACCCAACGTGAGGAAAAGCGAATCGGGGTATGTCCCGGTTTGTGTCGGCACGACGACCAGCGATCGCATGGAGCGCTTCACGCGGCCGCTCATGGCCGAGTACGGCGTCCGGCTCATCATCGGCAAGGGTGGCCTGCGCGAAGCATCCTTGAAAGCCTTTCAGGAGTACGGCGGCGCTTATCTTGCGATCATCGGAGGTACGGCGGCGCTCGAGACCACATGGGTCGAGGCGATCGAGGACGTGGACCTCGACGACCTGCACCCCGAGTCGCTCTGGAAGTTCCGTGTCAACGGCTTCGGGCCCTTGCTCGTTGCCATGGACAGCCGCGGCGCGAGCCTGTACTCGCAGATCAAGGCTGCGGCGCAGCACAAGCGCGCCGAGGCGTTGAAGCGCCTGGGCGTGCGGTAGAATTTCCGAAAACCATAGGAGGAGTGAGATGATGTTCTTTGCGCGCTTGCTTGCGCTTTGCTTGGTGCCATTTGCGACGCAGGCGCAAAACCTGTCCATCGCCACCGGCGGCACCGGCGGCGTGTACTACCCGTTGGGTGGCGGCATGGCCGCGGTGCTCTCGAAATACGTGCCCGGCATGCAGGCCACCGCTGAAGTTACCGGCGGCTCGGTCGCCAACCTGCAGTTGATCAGCACCGGCAAGCCCTACCTCGCGATGACGATGGTGGACGCGGGGCTCGATGCGCTCAAGGGCCAGGACAAGTTCAACGGCAAGCCGGTTCCAGTGCGCACGCTCATGGTGATGTACCCGAATCGTATGCACGTGGTGTCGATCGAGGGCACCGGCGTCACCAAGATGGCCGACCTCAAGGGCAAGCGGGTCTCCACCGGCTCCGGCGGAAGCGCCACCGAGGTGATGGCGTTCCGCGTAATCGAGGCTGCCGGGCTCGATAAGGATAAGGATATGAAGCGCGAGCGGCTGGGTGTGGCCGAGTCGGCGAACGCGCTCAAGGATCGCAAGATCGACGCGTTTTTCTGGGTCGGCGGCCTGCCCACCGCGGCGGTGAGCGATCTCGCGCATTCGCCCGGCGTGAAGATCAAGCTCATCGACCACGCGGACCTCGTGGGCAAGATGAACCAGAAATACGGCAACCTCTACATCGAGGACCGCATTCCGAAAGAAACCTACAAGGGCATGGACGCCGACAACCGGCAGGCGACCGTCATGAATCTGCTCGTCGCACACCAGAACATGGACGAGAAGACGGCCTACAACATCGTGAAGACTGTGTTCGAGAAGCGCGACGAGCTAATCCGCGTGCACAAGGAAGCCGAGAATTTCAAGTTCGAAAACCAGAAGAGCGCGGCCGCCGGCGGGATTCCGTGGCACCCGGGCGCGCTGAAGTATTTCGCCGAGAAGGGCGTCAAGGTCAACTAGGAGCGAGGGAGACTCCCGAGAAAGCCCCGCACGCCGGGGCTTTTTTGTTATGAGCGAAGAAACCGTCCGCCTGCACCAGCCGGCCGCTGAGGTGAGCGCGGAGGCGCTCGCTCGTGCCGAGGAGATGATCGAGCGCGAAGAGGGCGTGCACAACAGGCTGATCGGCTGGCTGGCGAGGCTGGTCGCCACGGTATTGGTGGTGATGTCGCTGTTCCATCTCTATACCGCGTACGCGATCGTGCGGCCCGAGCACCTGCGCGCGACGCACGTGGCCTTCGTGCTATTTCTCGTCTTCCTCATCTTCCCGGTCGCGCGGCGCTTCCGGCATCGCGTCATGTGGTGGGACTGGGCACTCGCCGGCCTCGGCGTCGCGACCGCGGTGTATCTCATCGCGGGCGGCGACGACTTCTTCGATCGCTCGATCCTGCCGAACGACTGGGATATCTTCTTCGGCGTGGTGCTGATACTGCTCGTGCTCGAGGCCATGCGCCGCACCACCGGCTGGATCCTACCCGTGATCACCGGATGCTTTCTCGCCTACGCCTTCTTTGGCCCCTACCTGCCGGCGCCGTGGACTCACAAGGGCTATGAAGTGCCGCGCCTAGTCGGCCACATGTACATGACGCTCGAAGGGATTTACGGCACCGCGATCGCAGTGTCCTCGACGCTCATCATTCTTTTTACCATCTACGGCGCCTTTCTTCAGTTCTCCGGCGCCGGCAAGTTCTTTATCGATTTCGCGTTCGCCGCGATGGGCGGCAAGCCGACGAGCGCCGGACGTACCGTCACGCTCGCTTCGTTTCTCCTCGGCGGGCCGTCGGGATCGGGCGTTGCGACCACGGTGACGCTCGGCTCGGTGGCCGCGCCGATGCTCGCCAAGGTGGGTTATAGCAAGGAGGAGGCGGGCGGGCTGCTATCCGCCGGGGGGCTGGGCGCGATCATCTCGCCGCCGGTGCTGGGCGCGGCGGCCTTCATCATCGCCGAGTTCCTCAAAATCTCGTACCTGGATGTAGTGCTGATGGCGGTCATTCCGACCTGCCTTTACTACCTCACGCTCTTCCTCATGGTCGAGATCGACGTGCGCAAGTTCGGCATGAAGAACGTGACGTTCGCAGCCGTCGAGAGCGCCTGGAGCCTCGCGAAGCGCTACTGGTACCACTTCCTGTCGCTGGTGTCGATCATCGCTTTCATGCTGGTCGGATTCTCGCCCGAGCTCTCGGTGTTCTGGGCGACGGTAGTCGCGTTCGTCACCAGCTTTCTGCGCCGCGACACGGCCCTGCTGACCTTTGAAAGAAAATCCCTCTGGCAAAGTCTCACGAACTCGGGTCTTTCCAAAGCGCTGCAAGGCGGGTCGATGTCCGTGCTGAACGTGGCAGCGACCTGCGCCGGCGCCGGGATCATCGTGGGCGTGGTGACGCTCACGGGCCTCGGCCTCAAGTTCAGCTCGATCGTGCTCTCCTACGCGGGCAACTCGCTGCTCCTCACCGCGGTCTACACCGCGCTCATCGTGTGGATCGTGGGTCTCGCGGTACCGGTGACCGCCTCCTACATCATCTGCGCGGTGATCGCCGCGCCGGCCTTGATCGCGCTCAAGGTGCCGGAGTTCGCGGCGCACATGTTCATCTTCTACTACGCGGTGCTCTCGGAAGTCTCGCCCCCGACGGCGCTTTCGCCGTTCGCAGCAGCGGCGATCACCGGTGGAGATCCGTACAAGACCACGCTTCAGTGCTGGAAGTACACGACGCCGGCGTTCCTCGTGCCCTTCATGTTCGTGCTCGACCCGAGCGGCAGCGGCCTGCTTCTCACCGGCTCGTTCAAGACGCTCGCCGATGCCAACTGGGGCTCGATTGCACTTGTGACCTTCACCGCCGCGGTCGGAATCATGTCGCTCTGCGGCGCGTTCCAGGGCTGGCTCTTCAGCAAGACCACGGTGTACGAGCGCTCGATGCTCTTCATCGCAGGCGTGCTGCTGGTCTATCCAAAGGCGCTTCTCGACATAGTCGGATTCGTGCTGGTCGCCGTAGTGTTGGCGCTGCAATGGTTCCGAAAACCCTCTCCAGCGACATCCTGATCGTCGGCTCCGGCGGCGCGGGCCTCTTCGCCGCGCTGCACGCGCACAAGGCCGCGCCCGAGCTGTCGATCACCGTTGCAGTGAAGGGGCTGCTCGGGAAGTGCGGCTGCACGCGCATGGTGCAGGGCGGCTACAACGTAGCGCTTGCGCGTGAGGACTCGATCGAGCGCCATTTCATGGACACGATCATCGGCGGCGCGTGGCTTTCGGACCAGGAGCTCGCGTGGAAACTGGTCGTCTTGGCTGTCGAACGTATAAAGGAGCTTGAGAACGAGCTCGGGTGCTTCTTTGACCGCAATCCCGACGGCACTATCCACCAGAAGGCCTTTGCCGGCCAGACTTTCGACCGGACGGTGCACAAGGGCGACCTCACCGGCATCGAGATCATCAACCGGCTCGCCGAGCAGGTGTGGGCGCGCGGAATCGGCAGATTGGAAGAGCATCGCGCGGTGGAGCTGATAAGGGCAAAAGATGAGGACGGCATTGCTGGCGTGTTGTTCGTCGACATGCGCACGGGTGAATATGTTTTCGTGCGCGCTCGGGCGGTGCTCCTCGCCACCGGCGGCGGGCCGACGATGTACAAGTACCACACGCCCTCCGGCGATAAGAGTTGCGACGGCCTTGCGATGGCGCTGCGCGCGGGGCTCCCATTGCGCGACATGGAGATGGTCCAGTTCCATCCGACCGGGCTTCTCGCCGGCGCTCACACCCGCATGACCGGCACCGTGCTCGAGGAGGGGCTGCGCGGCTCGGGCGGCTACCTGCTGAACGGGTCGAAGGAGCGCTTCATGCCACGTTACGACCCGAAGGCCGAGCGCGCCACGCGCGACGTCGTCTCGCGCGCCATGTTTTCCGAGATGAAGAAGGGCAGCACTACGCCCCACGGCGGCCTCTACATTTCGATGGCTCATCTGGGAGCGGCTGAAGTCAGGAGGCAGTTCAAGGGCATGGTCGAGCGCTGCGCCGATTGCGGCTTCGATCTGACCGGGGGGCTGGTCGAGGTGGTGCCAACCGCGCACTACATGATGGGCGGAGTCGAGTTCGCGCCCGACTGCACCACTGCGTTGCCAGGACTATTTGTCGCCGGTGAGGATTCGGGCGGCGTGCACGGCGCGAACCGGCTCGGCGGCAACGGCGTTGCCAATTCCACCGTGTTCGGTGCCGTGGCGGGTGACGCGATGGCCGCTTGGGTGAAAGATCGCTCGCACCTCGATCCAGATCCGGCAGCCATCGCCGCCGCCGTCGCCGATTGTGAGCGGCCGTTCGAGGGTCGCGGTTCGTCCAGCCTCGAACCCATACGCGAGAAACTCTACGACGTCATGTGGGAAAAGGTCGGCATCGTCCGCGATGCCGCGGTTCTGCTGGAAGCCCAGGCCGACTTGAACGCGCTCGATCGGACGCTCGACAGTCATCGCCTTCCCAGCGGCGAACGCGCCTTCAACCTTGCATGGCACGACTGGCTGAACTTGAAGAGCCTGGTCGCCGTAAGCCGCGTTATAGCCGCAGCGGCGCTCGCGCGGCGAGACTCGCGCGGAGCGCATTTCCGTTCGGATTTCCCGGAGTCCGGACCGCTCGAGCAATCCGCTTATACGAGCTTCCGCGATGGCATCGTCTCGATGAAACGCGTCGCTTTCACGCGCGTCGCGCCCGGGGACACGCTCCTTCGCCATGTGGCCTGAAGCCCTCCACCGCGAGCTGTCGGCGGCGGGTGTGCGCATCGTCGGCTACGTTCCCGATGCGGGTCACAAGCGGCTGATCGAGCTGTGCTGCGCCGACAGGAAAATGCGCGCCGTTGTGCTTACCAGCGAGGAGGAAGGCATCGGCCTTGCCGCCGGCGCATGGCTCGGTGGCGAAAAGTGCGCGCTGCTAATGCAGTCGAGCGGCGTCGGCAACATCGTCAATGTCCTCGGCATGGTGCGCGAGTGCCGCTTCCCGCTCGTCACCCTGGTGACGATGCGCGGCGAGCAGGGTGAATTCAACCCCTGGCAAGTACCGATGGGGCAGGCGGCGCGCCCGGTGCTCGAGGCAATGGGCACAGTGGTGCAGTACGTGGAAAGAGCCGACGAGGTGGCGCCGGTGCTCAACGCGGCGCTGCGCCTGGCTTTCGGGAGCTATGCTTCGGTAGCGGTATTGATCTCCCAGCGGCTCATTGGCATCAAGAGCTTCCAGGAGCAGGCGGCGCAATGAACCGCAGGGCATTCGTCAAGAACCTTCTCTCGAGAAGTAAAGACTTGCTGGTCGTCGCTGGGCTTGGTTCGACGGCTTGGGATTGCACCGCCGCGGGCGACTCGCCGCTCACCTTCCCGATGTGGGGTGCGATGGGGCAAGCGGCGATGGTGGGCCTCGGGCTCGCGCTCGCGCAGCCCAAACGCCGCGTGCTCGTGATTACCGGTGATGGTGAAGCGCTGATGGGCCTGGGTGCCCTCGCCACGATCGGTGCGCAGAAACCCGAAAACCTCACCGTGGTGGTGATCGACAACGAGCGCTACGGCGAGACCGGCATGCAGGAGACGCACACTGCGCGCGGGATCGATTTGGCGGGCGTGGCGCGCGCGTGCGGCTTCAAGGTCCTGGACCACCAGGATTTGCCGGAAGCGATCCACAGGAACCCCGGCCCCAACTTCATCGTGGTAAAGGTCAAGGCCGAAAAAGCTACCTTAGTGCTGCCGCCGCGCGAGGGCGCGCTACTGAAAGCGCGTTTCCGCCGCGCGCTGCTCGGGCCAGAGGCCGACGCCAAATAACTCTAGCCGACGTGCTTCCGAAAGAACTCTAGCGTGCGGCTGCGCGCCTGCTTGGCGGCGGCCGCGTTGTACGAGCCGCGCTGGTCGCAGTTGAAGCCGTGGTCGGCGGCATAGATGAAGATCTGCTGCTTTTTGTGCTTCTCGGCGAGCTTCTTCACGCCTTCGACCGGGATGTGCTGGTCCTGGTCGCCGAAATGCCCCATCACCGGCACGTTGGGCTCGATATCGGCGTTGTCCAGGATCCCGCCGCCGTAATACGGCACCGCGCACGCTAGACCCGCGATTCTTGCTGAAGCCATCCAGGCGACGAAGCCACCCCAGCAGTACCCGACGATCCCGACCTTGCCGGCTTTGGCGGCTTCCTTGACCGCAGCTTCCGCATCCTTCATCGCCATGTCGACGGTGATCTTCGCACGTACTGCGCGCCCCTTCTCAATCTCGGGCGGGGTATAGCCGACGTCGAAGTTCCTCTGCACGCGGTCGAACATCGCCGGCGCGATCGCGAGGTAGCCTTCGGCGGCGAAGCCGTCGGCGACCGATTTGATATGGCTATTGACGCCGAAGATCTCCTGGATGACGACGATGCCGCCGCGCGGCTTGCCTGCGTGTGTACCGGTAGGGTCCGCACGGTAGGCAGAAAGCTTGTGCCCGCCGGACGCAGTGAGCTCGATCATTTTTCCCATGGCCGTAGAATCCTCGCTGTGAAGAAGGCGCCGCAAGATCTGTTTCGACTCGCGCGCACCGCCCTGGAAAGGGCCGGAGCCAATTCTAGGATGGCCGAGGCGGCGGCGCGCCACCTCGTTCGCGCCGAGGAGGACGAAATCTGTGGTCGGCGCGATGCTCGCCGATCCGGAAGTACGCCTGCCGGGGGCGCGGCGGTTCGCCGCCGAAGCGGCCTCGGCGGCCGGCATCGAAGTGCCCGACGAGCTGCTCGCGCAGGTGGAGAAGCTGTGTTCGACGTAACGGTCACATTTCCCAGGATGAAGGCCGGCGTGGTCACGCGCGACGGCAAGGTGGTAGAAATCCGCTACCTGCCCCTTTCGCATCGAGATGTTCCCGCAGCGAACCCGCTCGGCGCCCGGGCGGCGGAACAGCTCGAGCGCTACCGCGAAGATCCCGACGCGCGCTTCGATCTGCCGCTCGCCATCGAAGGTACGCCGCTCCAGCGTGCGGTCTGGGACGCGATGTGCGCCATTCCGCGCGGGCGCACCCGCACGTATGGCGAGATCGCGCGCGAGCTCGGCGCGGACGCGAGGGACATCGGCCAAGCGTGCGGCGCTAACCGCCTGCCGATCGTCATTCCGTGCCACCGCGTGGTTGCCGCCGACGGTATCGGCGGCTTCGGCCACTCGAGGCGCGGCTACCTGCTGGAGGCGAAGCGTTGGCTGCTGATGCACGAAGCGCCCGCGTTCGAGCTGATGCCCTGAACCAGGGTCTGCTCGACGCCTTCTGCGACGCGCTGTGGCTCGAGGACGGACTATCACGCAACACGATTGCCTCGTACCGCGCTGATCTGGAGCAGTTGTCGAGATTCTTGAGCAAAGATCTGCTCAAGGTCGGAGAAGCCGAGCTCTTTGCGTTCCTCGGCGCGCTAAAGGGCCGAGCCTCCAGCGCAGCGCGACGCGTATCGACGCTGAAGCGGTTCTACCAGTACTGTCTGCGCGAGCGGCGCATTTCGGCCGACCCGACGCTGAAGCTCGACCCTCCGCAACGCGTACCCCGCTTCCCGAGGTCGCTGTCCGAAGCCGACGTGGAAGCGCTGCTGGCCGCACCCGACACCACCACGCCGCTCGGTCTACGCGATCGGGCGATGCTCGAGACGCTCTATGCAACGGGGCTACGTGTGTCGGAGCTCGTCGCGCTCAAGACCTTCGAAGTGAACCTCGACGCGAACGTGGTGCGCGTTTTCGGCAAGGGCTCCAAGGAGCGCCTCGTGCCCCTTGGAGAAGAAGCCGCGCACTGGCTTTCGGCGTATATCAAGCAAAGGCAAAGCCGCTCTAATGCTCTTTTCGTCACCGGCCGCGGCGGCGGCATGACGCGGCAGGCGTTCTGGCACCTGGTCCGCCGCTACGGGGCGCGCGCGATCCCGGGCAAGAAGCTCTCGCCACACGTGCTGCGGCACGCGTTCGCGACGCATCTCATCAACCACGGCGCCGATCTGCGCGTGGTCCAGCTGCTCCTCGGGCACGCCGACATCTCGACGACCCAGATCTACACGCACGTTGCGCGCGAACGGCTGAAGGCGCTGCACGCCCGCCACCATCCGCGGGGATGAAGACCCCGGCCACCGAGTACCTCTCGCTCAAGGGAATTTCGTTCTCGGAGCATACCTACGGCTACGTAGAGCATGGCGGCACCGAAGTTCCTTCGCGTGCGCTGAACGTGCCGGAACATCACATCGTCAAGACGCTCGTCATGGAGGACGAGGCGCGCAAGCCGCTCATAGTGCTAATGCACGGCGACCGGAAGGTATCGACCAAGAACCTGGCGCGACAGGCCGGGTGCAAGTCGATCGAGCCGTGCAAGCCGGAAGTCGCGCACCGCCATACGGGCTATCTCGTGGGCGGCACCTCCCCGTTCGGCACACGGAAGCAACTGCCCGTGTTCGCCGAGCGCTCGATTCTCGGCCTCGGCGAAATCTATATCAATGGCGGCCGCCGAGGCCTGCTCCTCAACATCCGGCCGGCGGATCTCGGGGCGGTGCTCGCCGTCACGTGGGTTGACGCCGCTCTATCGTGACGCCGACGTACTTGGCGTTGGCGAGTATCCCGACCTTGGCGACGCTCACCTTCGCCCACGGCGCGTGGAACTCGTTGACAAGGAGCGCCGCGATGCGGTCGGCCAACGTCTCGACCAGGCGGAAGTGCCCGCTCGCGGCGAGCGCGCGGATCCTGAGCGCCACCTGCTCGTAGTCGATCGTGTCGGCCACCTTGTCGCTGACGAAGACCGCGGTGCCGGGAACGCCGATCTCGAGATCGATCGAGACCGTCTGCAGCACGTGGCGCTCGCGCCGGTGGATGCCGACGAACGCCTCGACGCGCAGGTCGCGGATGACGATGGCGTCCATGACCGGCCCGATTCTATAGAATCGCCCGCGATGCAGACCGCGCTGCCGGTGCTGGTCATCCTTGCCGCGTATTGTCTGGGCTCGGTGTCGTTCGCGATCGTGGTGAGCCGCCTGATGCGCCTGCCGGATCCACGCAGCTACGGCTCGAAGAACCCCGGCGCGACCAACGTCTTGCGCACCGGAAGGAAGGTGGCGGCGGTGCTTACGCTCGGCGGCGACGCCGCGAAGGGTTGGGTTGCGGTATGGCTTGCATCGCTCTTTGCCACCCCGACGGCGCTCGCCGGGCTCGCTGCGTTCCTCGGCCATCTTTTCCCGGTGTTCCACCGTTTCCACGGCGGCAAGGGCGTCGCAACCGCGGCGGGCGTGATGTTCGGGCTCGATTGGCGCCTTGGCCTGGGAACGCTAGTCACTTGGCTCTTGATCGCGGTCACACTGCGCTACGCGTCGGCTGCATCGCTGGTCGCGGCGGTTTTCGCGCCCTTCGCGACCGCGCTTCTCCTCGGCTGGAAAAGCGCGTTCGTGGTGGGTGCGATGGCGCTCCTGCTCCTATGGCGGCACAAGGGCAATGTGGCGCGCCTGCTCGCCGGCACCGAGCCTCGGCTCGGGGAAAAAGGCCCTAACTCTGCAGATCCCAGCGCGGCCTCACGTTGAAGGCGTGCGAGTCGGTTGCATTCCTTAGCCTGTAAGCCGCTGCAAGGGCAATCATCGCGCCGTTGTCAGTACAAAGCTCGGGCTCAGGGTAGAAAACGTCGAAGCCGCGGCTCGCAGCTTCGGCTTCCAGCGCCGCGCGCAGCTGTGTATTTGCTCCCACGCCGCCCGCAACTACGAATTGCGTGAGCCCGGTGGTCTCGACCGCGCGCGCGCACTTGGCCACCAGCACCTCCACGATCGCGTCGACGAAGGCGCGCGCTACGTCGGCCGGGTCGGGCCGTTCGTTCTTCACCAGCGTAAGCACGGCGGTCTTGAGCCCCGAGAAGCTAAAGTCCAGTCCGGCACCGATCATGGGCCGCGGCAGCCGGTATCTTCCCGGCGTGCCCCGCTCGGCAAGCTTCGACAGGGCCGGCCCTCCTGGGTACCCCAAGCCTAGGAGTTGAGCGGTCTTATCGAAAGCCTCGCCGGCCGCATCGTCCTGGGTGTCACCGAGGAGCGCATAGCGCCCGACGCCGTCCACACGCATGAGTTGGGTGTGGCCCCCGGAGACCAAGAGCGCGAGGAACGGGAAATCCGGGCGCCGCGCCGAAAGAAGCGGCGAAAGCAGATGGCCTTCCAGATGGTGGATGCCGACCGCAGGCACGCCGAGCGAAAGGGCGAGGGCATGCGCGAAAGAAGCGCCCACTAACAAGGCCCCGGCCAGGCCTGGGCCTTCGGTATAGCCGATCCCGTGGATGATTCTGTCTCCAACGACCTTCCGCGTGAGGGGGACCAGTCGGCGGATATGGTCACGTGAGGCGAGTTCGGGAACGACCCCTCCATAGGCTGCGTGCATCGAAGCCTGCGTATGCACGACGTGCGCCAGCATCTTGTGAGCAGCGCTGTCGTAAAGCGCGACGCCGGTGTCGTCGCAAGAAGTCTCGATGCCGAGGATGAGCACGAGACGATTCTGATATACAATCCAGCCCCTTTTCCAGCAGGGGCTTATGCCGACAGTACGCGTCAAGGAAAACGAACCGTTCGAAGTGGCGATGCGCCGCTTCAAGCGCACCGTGGAGAAGACCGGCCTTCTCACCGAGCTGCGCTCCCGCGAGTATTACGAAAAGCCGACCGCAGAGCGCAAGCGCAAGCTTGCCGCCGCAGTAAAGCGCCACCACAAGCGTCTGCGCAGCCAGATGCTTCCGCAGAAGCTGTACTGAGCCTTAAGGCGAAAATCACTGAAGACATGAAGGCGGCGATGCGCGCCAAGGACAGCGCGCGCCTGTCCGCTGTCCGCCTGCTCTTGTCCGCAGTCAAGCAGCGCGAAGTCGACGAGCGCAAGGAGCTCTCCGACGCCGAGGTCACTGCCGTGATCGAGAAGATGATCAAGCAGCGCCGCGAGTCGATCGCACAGTACGAAAAAGCGGCGCGCAAGGACCTGGTGGACGCCGAGAAGTTCGAGCTCGACGTGCTCACGGGCTACCTGCCCCAGCAAATGAGCGATGCGGAGCTATCTCAGGCTGTGGAGGCTGCAGTTTCCGAAGCAAAACCTGCCGGTATTAGGGACATGGGCAAGGTGATGGCGCTGCTCAAGACCCGCCTTGCCGGCAAGGCGGACATGGGCAAGGTATCCGCCCTAGTCAAGACCAGGCTTTCGGGATAAAAAACGGGGCGTGATCCCCGACTCGTTTAAGCAGGACCTGCTCAATCGGGTCGACGTCGTGGATGTGGTGCAACGCTACGTCCAGTTGCGCAAGGCGGGCGCAAACTACGTCGGGTTGTGCCCGTTCCACAACGAAAAGACGCCCTCCTTCAGCGTAAGCCCGACGAAGCAGTTCTATCACTGCTTCGGCTGCGGCGTGCACGGCAACGCTATCGGCTTCCTGATGGCGTATGCGTCAATGGGCTATGTCGACGCGGTGAAGGACCTCGCCTCCCAGGTCGGCATGCAGGTGCCGGAGTCGCGGCCGCACAGTCCTGAGGAGGCGGCGCGCAAGGAGCGCGAGCCGGACCTCTATGCGCTTATGGAGAAGGCAATGAGCTTCTATCGCGCCGAGCTAAAGAAATCGCCCCGCGCGATCGAATACCTGAAGAGTCGCGGCCTGACCGGAGAAATCGCCGCGCGCTACCGCATGGGCTATGCCCCCGACGACTGGCAGGCCCTGGAGAAGGCGTTCGGGGATTACCAGGACAAGAGTCTTCTCGAGGTCGGGCTCGTCATCGAGAACGAAGGCAAGCGCTATGACCGGTTTCGCGACCGGGTCATGTTCCCGATCCTGAATGCGCGCGGCGTGGTTATCGGCTTCGGCGGCCGCATCCTCGACAAGGGCGAGCCCAAGTACATGAACTCCCCGGAAACTTTGCTCTTTGAGAAAGGGCGCGAGCTCTACGGACTGCCTCAGGCGCGTGACGCGATTCGCACTGCTGGCCGGGTGCTGGTGGTCGAGGGCTACATGGATGTGGTGGCGCTCGCCCAGTTCGGCGTCGGCTACGCGGTGGCCACGCTCGGCACCGCGACCACCGCAGTGCATGTTTCGAAGCTGCTGCGCCTCGCCGACGAACTGGTGTTCTCGTTCGACGGCGATGCCGCCGGGCGCAAGGCAGCTTGGCGCGCCCTGGAGGTGAGCCTGGCGCTCGCGCCGGACTACAAGCCGATCCGGTTCCTGTTCCTGCCCGAAGGCGAAGACCCCGATACCTATGTCCGCAAGCACGGCAGGGAAGCCTTCGAAGCACGTGTGCGCGAGGCCGAGACGCTTTCCCAATTCCTCCTCGCGCAACTGCGCGCGGAATGCGATCTCGGGACCGCGGAGGGGCGCGCGCGCCTGGTTTCGATCGCGAAGCCCCACATCCAGAGGGTCACCGCGCCGGCTCTGCGACTGCAGCTCATCAACGAAATCGCCCAACTCGCGCGCGTGGGCGAGGGGGAAATCCACGGGCTGCTCGAGTTGCCTCAGCGCCACCGCTTTTCACGCCCGGCGGCAAGGCGTCCGAACAGGGAGACGCCGACCTCGCTGGAATGGAGCTTGCTTACCGCACTGCTCGCCGATCTCACCCTGGTCGAGCACATCGATCCCGGTCAGCTCGCCCCGGACCGCGCGGAAACCGAGGCCCTGCTGGCGATCCGCCGGCACTCCGAAGCGGCGGAGGAAGAGCTCAGCTTTCCGTTACTTATGGAGGCACTGAGCGGGAATTCCTGCCTTGAAACTGTGTTGAAAGCCCAGAGATATGGGGAAGAGCTCGCGTTCGACGCCGAAGCCGCGCGTAGCGAGTTCCAGCACGCATTGACCCAACTCGATATCCGGCAGCGCAAGAGGGAGCTTGACGAGCTGCGCGGCCGACTGAGCTCTAAGGAAGACCTCGTAATCTTCAACGAGAAGAACCTTGCCTACCAAAGGCTGCGCGGGGCACTTCCAAGCGCATGACCGGTCACATATAATGTAGGGTTCAATTTTTTCCGGGTATTCAGGTAGTTATACGGCGGGGGACCGATGGTGCAGAAGCGGAAGAAGCTGAAGAAGGTTCGGGCGGCCAAGAAGAAGGCCAAGGTCGTCAAGCGCCTTAAGGCCAAGATTCGCGCAGCGCGCAAGCCGATCCCTGCGAAAAAACCCGCCCCCAAAGCGCGCAAGGTCGCACCGCCGAAGCCGGCACCGACCCCCAAGGTCGACGAGAAGGCAGCAAAGGCGGCCAAGACACCCATCAAGAGCGCCAAGCAGGCGCTGGAGTTGCTCGAAGCGAAGGTCAACGAGGTCAAGGGCAAGGGGCGGCGCGGTCGCGGCGGCCGCCGCGGCGGGAAGGACGCATGGCTGATTCCCGCCGAGCTGCCGAAGGAAGATGCGGAGACGCGCCGCACGCGCCTCAAGAACCTCATCAAGCTCGGCAAGGAGCGCGGATTCCTCACCTATTCGGAGATCAACGACCACCTGCCCGACGATCTGGTCGACGCCGAGCAGATCGAGGCCATCATCTCCACGTTCGGCGATATGGGAATCCAGGTCTACGACCAGGCGCCCGACCAGGAAACGCTGCTCATCGCATCGGACACGCAGCCCGTGGCCCAGCCCGACGAGGACGTCGAGGAGCAGGCCGAGGCGGCGCTTTCCACCGTCGACTCCGAGTTCGGTCGCACTACCGACCCCGTGCGCATGTACATGCGCGAGATGGGTTCGGTCGAGCTCCTCACGCGCGAGGGCGAGATCGAGATCGCCAAGCGCATCGAGGATGGGCTTCGCCACATGATCCTGGCGATCAGCGCCTGCCCGACCACGGTGCGCGAGATCCTCGACCTCGCGGACAAGGTGGAGAAGGACGAGCTGCGCATCGATGAGGTGGTCGACGGCCTGATCGACCCCAACGCCAAGGACGACTTCGATCCGAAGAGAGCCGCCCCAACCCCGGAAGACGAGGAGGCCCAGATCGAGGAGGAGGAAGGCGAGGACGAGGAAGCCGCCGAAGCGGCCCAGTCCGCGAGCCTGCTCAAGCTTAAAGGCGAGGCGCTCGAGAAGTTCGTGCGCATCCGGCGCCTGTTCGAAAAGCAGCTCAAGGCGCTCGAGAATAAGGGCTCGAAGGACAAGGACTACCTGCGCGCCCGCGACCAGATCTCGGCCGAGCTGATGACGATCCGGTTCACCGCGAGGACCGTGGAGCGACTCTCGGACAGCGTGCGCAGTTTGGTAGACGAGATCCGCCGGCACGAGCGCGAGATTCACGACATCTCCGTCGAAAAGGCGCAGATGCCGCGCCAGCACTTCATTAAGGTATTCGCCGGCACGGAGGGCTCGCGCCGCTGGTTGACTAATGAGATCAACGCGCAGCAGCCCTGGAGCGAGTCGCTGCGCCGCGTGGAGCCGTCGGTGCTCGAGCTGCTGGGCAAGATCCAGGCGGTGCAGCAGAAGATCGGCATCCCGGTAAGGGATCTCAAGGAGATCAACAAGCAGATGTCCACCGGCGAGGCCAAGGCGCGCCGCGCAAAGCGCGAGATGACCGAGGCCAACCTGCGCCTCGTGATCTCGATCGCGAAGAAGTACACCAACCGCGGGCTGCAGTTCCTCGACCTGATTCAGGAAGGCAACATCGGCCTGATGAAGGCGGTGGACAAGTTCGAATACCGCCGGGGCTACAAATTCTCAACGTATGCGACGTGGTGGATCCGGCAGGCAATTACGCGCTCGATCGCCGACCAGGCGCGCACCATCCGCATCCCGGTCCACATGATCGAGACCATCAACAAGATGAACCGCATCTCGCGCCAGATCCTGCAGGAGACCGGGCAGGAGCCCGATCCGGCGACGCTCGCGCAGCGCATGGAGATGCCGGAAGAGAAGATCCGCAAGATCCTCAAGATCTCCAAGGAGCCGATCTCGATGGAGACCCCGATCGGCGACGACGACGACTCGCATCTTGGCGACTTCATCGAGGACAACTCGACCGTCGCGCCATCCGAGGCAGCCACCTACGCGAGCCTGCGCGATGTGACGAAGGAAGTGCTCGACACGCTCACGCCGCGCGAAGCCAAGGTGCTGCGCATGCGCTTCGGCATCGAGATGTCCACCGACCACACGCTCGAGGAAGTCGGGAAGCAGTTCGACGTCACGCGCGAGCGCATACGCCAGATCGAGGCCAAGGCGCTGCGCAAGCTGCGCCATCCGTCCAGGTCGGAGCGGCTCAAGAGCTTCCTCGATCAGGAAGGCTAGGAAGAAAGCAAATGAAAAGGCCGCGCAAGCGGCCTTTTTCATTTATAAACCCGTTGGCGGGCCGGTAGCTCAGCCGGTCAGAGCAGGGGACTCATAATCCCTTGGTCCCTGGTTCGAATCCAGGCCGGCCCACTTACCTTACGGTTCGTTCGATCCGGCGCGCTGGTGCATCTGCTGCACCGCGCCGTCGATTTTCTGCTGCGCGTGCTGCAGGGTCCTTTGCCCCTGCTCGAGCTCCTGCTTCTTGATCGAGCCGGCCGTGGCAGCGGTGGAGGCGGTTTCGACGCCGCAGCCGGTGAGGGCGGCGATCGCAGCGATGACGAAAAATGTCTTCATGACCGGCACTATAGGAGCCAAGAGGCGCTTTGCCGAGTCAAAAGTTCCTCTGCGGGCCGCCGGGGAAGCCGGAATGAATCAGGTCATTAAGTCGCCGTGAAAAGAGGCCCATTTCGTTTGCCTTATTGAACCGCGAGGTAACGAGCAGTAGAGTGCGCCAGAGGGGGGAGTTCTGGCGACTTTCATCGATTCCTTCCGCAGGAACGCGGACGGCTCGTGGACGTGCGTTGCTTCTGTGACGTTCGTGAGCCGCGGCGGTCCGATCCGCTTTACCGAAGGGGCGAGGTTTTCCACCGGGATGATGTTCATGGGTATCCGGGTCGCCAAGCTGCTCGACGAGATGGCGAAGTATCCTCCTCCCGCCACCCACTCCAACGAGGACGATAAAAGTAGTAGATTTTGAGTGGCGTAGTAGATTCTGAGTGGCATAAACGAACGGCTGCAATGTACGCCTCCTTTTTCCCGCTGGCGGAGCGCGTTGTTGTTGTGGCGACGAGTAGACGCGCGCGTCGGCTCTCATGGACGCTGGCGGGCCTGCTTGTCGTGTTCGCGGCGGTCGGGTTCTTCGCGGTTCCTCCGATTCTCAAGTCCAAGCTGGAGGAGACGCTGTCGCAGCTCCTTCACCGCAAGGTGACGGTCGAGGCGGTTCGAGTCAATCCTTTCGCACCTTCGGTGACGGTTCGTGGCCTCTCGGTGCGCGAGCGTACCGGCGATGTCCCGTTCGTTCGCTTCGACGAGCTCTACGCCAACGCCGCATGGACCTCGATCTTCTATCTTGCGCCGGTCGTCGACGAGATAACCCTGGTGAAGCCGCAGCTGCGCCTGGTTCGCAATCCGGACCGGACGTATAACCTTCAGGATCTCCTCGACGAGTTCATGGCGCGGCCCAAGAGCGACGCGCCCGTTCCGAAGTTTGCGCTCTTCAACATACGCGTCGTCGACGGGCGCATCGATTTCGACGACCGGGCGGAGGCTGAGAAGCACGAAGTGAGCGATCTGCGGATTGGAATTCCTTTCCTTTCGAGCCTGCCGGCGGATGCCGAGGTTAAGGTGGCACCGGAACTCAGCATGATGGTGAACGGCGCACTGCTCAGTCTTACGGGCGACGCGCTGCCTTTCCAGGGTACGCACGCCGCGGTCCTCAACCTCGATGTACACAGCGTGAACCTGACGCGGCTCACCGACTATCTGCCGTTCCAGCCGCGCGCAAAGCTGGCTGATGGTGTGCTCGATGCACGCCTCGCCATTGCATTCGAGCAGCCTCCCGGCAGCGCTCCTGTGGTCAAGCTACGCGGCTCGAGCGCGGTCAGGAGGCTGAGCCTGCTCGATCTGGAGAACCGCCCTGTACTCGCTTGGAAGCGTCTCGGCATCGAGCTGAACGAAGTGCAACCGTTGGCGCCGCGCATAGACCTGAAGAGCGTCGAGCTGGAGGGCGCCGACGTGCATCTGCGGCGCGACAAGACGGGTGCGATCAATTTCGCGCGACTTGGTCCGGCGGCAGCCGCCGCGCGTGCCGAAGCGCAGTCCGATCCGCTTTTTCTAAAGATTGATCGTATTGCAGCGAAGCTCGACAGAGTTCGCATCACCGACGAGACCACCACGCCGGCGTTCGATACGGTGTTCGCGGGAGAGCTGCAGGTGAGCGCGCTCGATCTCCAGGAAGGCCGGCGATCAGAATGGACAGTTTCGATGCGCGGCAACTCCGGCGAAGGTATCAAGCTGACGGCGGTGGCCACGGCCGCCCTGGCGGTGGGCGAGGGCCGCCTCGATATCGCGGCGATTGATTTGAAGCGCTATCAACCCTACGTCGACCAGGCGGCGAACCTGCGCATCGATGACGGCAAGCTCGACCTCGGGCTTGCCTTCAAATGGGATAAGAACGATCTCGCGCTTGCGGATGTCGCGGTAGCGCTGAAAAGCCTGCACGCGCGGCTGGCCGAGGAAAAGCAGCCGTTGATCCGGATCGGTTCACTGGAAATGAAAGGCGCGCGGGTCGAGGTCGGCACGCAGACTGCAAACCTCGGCGAAATCACCATAGGCGACATGGCGCTGCGCCTGCGCCGCGGCGCGGACGGCGTTCTGGACGTGGCCCGCATCGCGAAAGCGGATCGATCGGAAAAGAACGAGCAGCCGGGATCACCGTGGCGCATCGACCTCGATCGCGCAACGCTACAGCGCGGTGCCGCAACCTTCGAAGACCTGGCGCTCGGCGAACCGGCCGCGATCATCAACATCGCACCGCTGGAAATGAAGGCGGAGAAGCTTTCAACGGCGAAGGGCACGAGCGGCAGCATCAACGTGCGCGCGACGATCGACAAGAAAGGCACGCTCGCCGCAGTCGGGCCGCTTACTCTCGATCCGCTCGGCGCACGTCTGGACATCGTAGCGCGGACGATCGGCCTGCTGCCCGCGCAGCGCTACATCGACGACAAGGTCCACATCGCCATCACCTCGGGCCGCCTTTCGGCGAAGGGCACCGCGTCGTTCGAGATGCCGGCGGGCGGAGCGCTGAAGGCCGCGTACCGCGGGGGCGTCGAGGTGGCCGATTTTGCTTCCATCGATAAGCGCTCGACGCACGACCTCCTGAGGTGGAAAGCGCTCTCGCTCGCCGCGATCGATTTCGAGCTCGAGCCCCTCAAGCTGTCGGTCGACGAGATCGGGCTCTCCGAATATTACGCGCGCATCATCGTCACGGCGGACGGCGGCATCAACCTGCAGGAGCTTGTGAAGGAATCGGACGCGCCGACCCAGGCGACGGCGGCTCCCGCGCCGAAAGTCCGCATCGGGAAGATCACCGCGCGGGATGGGAACGTGAATTTCAGCGACTTTTTCATTCGGCCCAACTTCAGCGCCAACCTGACCGGGTTTGGCGGGTCGGTGACCGAGATGACGCGCGAAAAGGCGGGCGATGTCGAGCTGCGCGGCAAGATCGACAATGCCGCGCCGGTCGAGATCGCCGGCCGCGTCAATCTGCTCGGCAGCGAGCTCTTTCTCGACATGAAGGCGAGCGCTCGCGACATCGAGCTCGCGCCGCTCTCGGCGTACGCCGTAAAGTACGCGGGCTACGGTATTCAGCGCGGCAAGCTCTCGCTGGCGCTCAAGTACGGCGTCGAGAACCGGAAGCTCAGCGCCGAGAACCAGATCTACCTCGACCAGCTTACCTTCGGCGAGCGCGTGGAAAGCCCGACCGCCACCACACTGCCAGTGCTCTTGGCCGTCGCGCTGCTCAAAGACCGCAACGGCGTTATCGACGTCAACTTGCCGATCTCGGGATCGCTCGATGACCCCCAGTTCAGCGTTGGCGGCATCGTCCTCCAGGTGATCGGAAACCTGGTGGTGAAGGCGGTCACTTCGCCGTTCGCGCTGCTCGGCTCGCTCGTCGGCGGCGGCGAAGAGCTGAGCTTCGTCGAATTCGCTCCCGGCTCGGCGACCCTTGCCGACGGCGAGCAGCAGAAGCTCGGCAACCTCGCCAAGGCGCTCACCGAGCGTCCGAACTTGCGGCTCGAGATTACCGGCCGCGCGGCTGCGGACCCGGACGAGGTCGTTCTCAAGCGCGCGGCGCTCGACACCAAGGTGAGGACTCAAAAGTTCAACGAGCTGCGCCGCGCCGGAACGGCGCCCGAGTCTGCGGATTCGGTGACCGTGGAGCCCGCGGAATACGAAAGCTACCTAAGGCGCGCGTACGGGGCCGAGAAGCTTCCCGACAAGCCGCGCAATTTCCTCGGCATCGCGAAGGAGCTTCCGGTTCCGGAAATGGAGGGACTGATGCTTGCTCACACGAATGTCGGCAAGGACGATCTCCAGCGGCTGGCGAACAGCCGCGCGCAAGCCGCCAAGGAATGGCTCATGACCCAAGGCAAGGTGCCGGCGGAGCGGCTGTTCATCAATGCCCCGGTTCTGGCCGCGCCGGAGAAGGGAAAGCCTACGCGTGTCGATTTCGGGTTGAAGTGACGAAGCGGGCTCAGCCCTTCAGTATCGGGTCATCCTGCTGTCCGGGCGCGAGCCCCTCGAACCGCGGATCCACGGTGATTTCCTCGTAGTAGAAAGTATTCCTGCTGGTCGCGGAGCGGTGCAGCTTCGCGAGATCAAGGTCGCAGAGGTAGATCGGCGTGCGTACGCCGCCGAAATTGATCCAACCGAGGAGTGCCTTGGGCTGTCCTTCGATGATTACGAGCTCTGAGACCCTGCGCAGGACCTTGTCGCCGACCCGGTGCTTGTGGATCACCTTTAACCCCAGCCGCCTTTTCCTGCGCTCCTTCGGCACCATTCCGCGCTCCGTGGCGGGAGGAGCAGGAGTCGTGCCGCTGCGGCTAGCAAGCGACTGCGCGTAGTTCGGGTGGCGACACCCGGTCGAGGTCGGTCTATAGGACGCAAAGCGTATTGCGGTAGAATCCGCCGCTCTGCGGGGTGGTAGCTCAGCTGGGAGAGCGTCGCGTTCGCAATGCGAAGGTCGGGAGTTCGATCCTCCTCCACTCCACCAAACTCCCACCATAGGAGCGCCCAGCCGGGTTTTTGCAGCGCACCGACGCCTCCCAGGGAGGGCGCATGAAGTCCTGGTTTGCTACAAGCGGCCCAATGTGCTGGGTGGTGTTTGGCTTGTTGATCATCGCGCTGGCACGGTGGATCACTTTCCCCACAGGACAGCGCAGCCTTCAACAATAACGAGGCCTGATGGGCAGAACAGCTTTCGGGTTTTGGCCTCGCCCTTGGCGCATTGCAGTTCCAGGGCTTAGCGTCGAACCGGTTGCGGACTACGCTGATGTCGTTGAGTTCATAAACAAGAACGAAAGAGCGTTCGACGGCTGGTTCTACCCGCCGCTTGGACGACGCTTTTCCTCGGCGCTCGGTTTCTCTGTGCCATGGATGCCCGCAACCGCATACAGCCTGCCGTCCACTCACGAGCTGAGCCTCGACACTGACGACGCCGCTCTTGCGGACTTCTCTATCGCCTTGATCGGCCTGCTGGACGGCATGCGGCTCGTCCGCGAAGGTTGGAGTCAGTTCTACAAGACGCCGATCGAGCCCGGGAAGCTAGTTGACTTCGCTTGCGGCGAGTCCGAGATGGCGCGGGCAGTTGATATGGCTACTCACCATTGGCGTGCTCTGGACAAGGACTGTCAAAAATGGATGTTCGGCGCGATCCATTGGTATTGCTTCACCGCAGCCTATGAGCACCACTTCGAAAGGTTGGGTGGTCTGTGCTCGGTGCTGGACACGCTCTACCGCGTCCATGTGAAAAAAGGCGGTAAGCCTGCGGCGAATCATGCCACGCTGGCTGTGGTCCTCGCCGAGGCGCACCAAGTCCCTGTTCCTGATTGGGCGCAAGTCCACACGGTCAACAACAAGGACGTGTCGCGTCTTTCTACTCTGCGGAACGAGTTCTTCTATGAAGGCCGGTACGAAGGCGAACCCATAGGCTTCGCTCTTCCCGAAGAAAACATCACCCTTGACCTTGAAGCCTTCGTAACTCGGGTGATGTTGGCAATGCTATCCATCAAGTGTGCCTACGTGCGAACTGTCGCGACTACCCAACAAAAGCACGGCCTCGATCTTCTATAGGAAGGTACCGCGCAGCTTGGCTGTTGTAGCAAAGGACAGCGACGGGAACATGGACATCATGCCTGGCAGCGCCGCCATCGCCACGACGAGTAATGCGCCGACCATTACCGGATCGGGCCTGCGGGCGGCGCGGTGGTCCCCGCGCCAGCTCCGCCGCCCATGGTTGCTGCTCGCTCGTCCTGCAAGCACTTATCCCTGTCCCCGCCGATCAGATTCTGGCATTGGCTCATGCCGCCGACGGCGCGCGGGGCGCTAGTTGCGGTCGCCCCGGAAGCTGGATTGGGAACAGCCGAGGGCGCTTGCGACGGCGAGATCGACGGCGTCACCGATGGCGATTGCGATGGTGCGACGGCCGGCGTGTCGGAGGGCGTCACGCTCGGCGGCGTCAGTCCGGACTGGGGCTGCGCGATGGCTACGCTCGCGAGCGCGAGCAATGTGGCAGAGGCGACTGATTTAACGGTCATTGCGTTCTCCGTCAAGCGAATGGCTGTGTCGCCGTATTCGCAAGCTGCGTGCCACGGCGTCTGAGCCGTCGGAGCGATTTCGTGAGTAGGGGAACGAGCGAGCGCGGCTTCGAACGCCGGTCAAGCAGTCGCTTGACGCACGCTTCGGCGCTGCGGCCGGTCATAGCCCGCGCCAGGCCGCCGTCGAGGTGCGCCTGGACCAGCGCAGGGTGGATATAGCACTTGCGGCAAACCTTGGTGTTGCCCAACTGTCGCGCGACCCGCTCGATTGCTTGCGACACGCCATTCTTGCCGAACTGGTACAGAGCCTCGGCGGCGAGTACCGTACCGGCCCAGGTGCGGAAGTCCTTGCTGGTGAATTCCTCGCCGGCGATGGTTTCAAGTAGGCGTTGACGTCGGTGGAGTCCACAGCACGCAACTTGCCATGCTCGTCGACATATATGGAAAAGATCATAGCCCGGCAGGTCGCGCATCCGTCGCACGATGGAGGCGAGCCGCCGATCGCTGACCGCGAAGGCGTGCCACACACCGCTCTTGCCGCGAAAACGAAACTGCAAGGTGGCCCCTTTGAGTCGCACTTGGCGCGTACGCAGGGTGGTAAGCCCGAAGGAGTCGTTTTCGCGCGCGTACTCCTCATTGCCGACGCGCATGCGCGTCATCTCGAGTAGACGCACCACCGTTGCCAGCACCTTGGCGCGAGGCAGGCCGCGGACCCGACCGGTCTGCGTGCGATGATGGGGGTCGCGTCGTTTACGTAGCGGAGCTTCGCCGCCTGCGCCGACCCTGTGCGGTCCGGGCAAGTGTAAGAACCCATGCCCGCCGGCACCGCAAACCGCGTGCCAGCGTTACCATTCCCGCTCAATGACGCCGCTTCGCC